>CAVCAF010000119.1:0-5203 GCA_963600185.1 Azospirillum sp. 51_20
ACATAGCGGATCCCATACTAGAGCCAGCAGGAATCTTTTTTGTCTGGTAGCCGACAACGGTTGAAAGTGAGAAAATGGGCGGGATTTGAGGGTTTTTGACTTAAAAACGTGCAGTAAATGTGCAGTAAAGTGCAGAAAAAATTGGTGATGATTGATAAGAAAAAAGGGTTAATTGTTGGAGCAAGGGGGCTCTGGTAAGGAGGGTAATTGAGCCGGCAAAATGGTTCCGCGGCAAAAGATGCTTGACTCCAAACAAAAAGATGCGTATGTTTTGATCAAAAGATAAGCATCTTTTCCCTAAAACATAAGCATCTTTTGATTTAGGGGTGTGGAATGCGTAAGAGGAGGATGGAAGAGACTCCGTCAGGGGGTGGGCGAGTTGTTTTCCGATGAGGTTGGGGGAGGGGGCGGGAGGGGGTGAAAGAGACACTGTCTCGGGGTGGGCGAGACAGTAGAAACGCCACCCCCTCGTACGCAACAGGGGGTGCCTCTCCCAGTAGGACAGCCACCCCCTCCCAGTAGGAGAGGCATATTAACCCCTATTCTCCTTTTAGTCGGGGTTCTATTCTCCTTTTAGTCGGACTTCTAACCTCCTTTTGGTCGGGTTTCTAGTTGACTTTTAGTCGGGTTTTTGGTAAAATAGTGTCCGTAACGATGGAGAAACGGCATGATTACTAGGTGGCAACTAAACGAAGTGATGGAATCACTGCGCTATAGACGCGTCGTACACATTACGGGTGCTAGGCAAACAGGTAAGACAACGCTTGCCGCGTCCGTCAATCTCCCTTCCGTGCGTCGCTATACGATGGACGACGCTAATCTTAGGGAAGTCGCGGCAAATAATCCGGTTGAGTTTACCGTGCGCAAGCCAAATGAGACGATTATTATTGATGAAGTGCAAAAAGTCCCAGAACTGCTGAATGCCATTAAGATTCATGTGGATGCGTCACAAGATCGCGGACAATATCTGCTAACGGGTAGTTCTTCGCTTGACTTCATGCGAAAGTCGGCGGACTCGCTTGCGGGGCGGATGCATACAATCCATCTGCGCACGCTTACCCTTGGTGAGATAAATGGCAATGCGCCGACATTCCTTGAGAATGCCTTTAAGCGTAATTTTAAAGAGCCATCCGTAAAAATGTTGAAGCGCGACATTATCCATCAAGCCTTTATTGGCGGATATCCCGAGACGCTTGACTTTCCCGATACCATAAGAAGAGAATGGTACAATGACTATGTGCATACCTTAATTGCGCGGGACATAAAAGACATTGCCCAAATCCGTCACATCGCGGTATTAGAGGATATTTTGCGCTGGCTACTCGCCCGCTCATCTAAATTATGGACGCTGAAAGAACTTTGTTCTGTATCGCAACTATCTAAGGAGTCCGTCATTAACTATATCGCGGCACTTCAGGCACTGTACATTGTGGATGAAGTCCCCGCTTGGAACAAGACGGATTATGACCGTATTGGTAAAGCACCAAAGTTCTTCGCCTCTGATACGGGGTTAATCGCCAATTGCCTAGGGTGGAACGAAGAGAATGTGTTTTTAGACAGCGACCTCTCGGGCAAGCTTATTGAAAGTTGGGTATATCATGAGTTAAGTGCCATAGCAGGTTGCACGCGGAACAACTACACGATCTCCCATTATCGCGATAAAGACAAGCGCGAGATAGACTTTATCATTACAAACCCAAAGGATGAGATACTTGGCATTGAGGTAAAGGCAGGCGGAAGGATAGGTAAAGAGGACTTCAAGCATCTCAAGTGGTTTGCCGCGAATCTTGCCAAGCATCCGTTCACAGGCATCGTCCTTTATTCGGGCGATAACATCCTTCCTTTCGGAGATGGTTTGTACGCAGTGCCCCTCGCGGCACTTGGTGCATAAATAAGGCGATCCTTCCGCGGCACTTGGGTGCTGTTAAGATAGTGCCGCGGTAGGTGCGCTCCGCGGCGTTTCCTTCCGCGGCAGATGGGCATCCTTCCGTGCGCTGAAAGATTTTGCTTGCATTCTCACCCCAAAATATGGTATACTACCACCTGTGATGACGAAGGAAGGATACATAACGGTGGCTGATGCCGCGGAAGAATGGGGCGTTTCGACGCGCCGCGTCCGTGATCTTTGTGCGTGCGGAAGGATACCCGGCGCGCTTGCGGAAGGTTGCGGGTGGCTTATCCCTCGCAACGCGGCAAAACCTGCCGATGCCCGAACCGTCGCTTCACGGCGTAAAGACTCCCCAAATGAGGAGCGTGCGCCTGTGGTTCCTTCGGATAAAGAGGAAAAGAAAATGAGCAAAGAAAGAACTCTAATGAGTTATTGCCCCGACATCAAGGTCTTTGATGCGACCTTGCGTGACGGAGGGCTAGTCAACAACTTCGGCTTTACGGATGACTTCGTTAAAGCCCTGTACCGTGCGAATATTGCCGCGGGTGTCGATTATATGGAGTTCGGCTACCGTGCGTCCAAGAAGATGTTTGATCCGAAGTCTTTCGGCAAGTGGAAGTTTTCAAACGAGGAAGATATCCGTGCCATCGTCGGCGACACAAATGATTCGCCGATGAAAATTGCGATTATGGCGGACGCGGGACGGTGTGACTACAAGACGGATATCCTTCCGAAGAAAGATTCCGTCGTGGATACGATCCGCGTCGCTTGCTATGTGCACCAGATTCCGCTCGCGATTGACATGATAGAGGACGCGAAGTCCAAGGGCTACGAGGTGACCTGCAACCTCATGGCGGTCTCGAAGGTCATCGGCAACGAACTTGACGCGGGACTTAAGATGATTGCCGCGTCGCCGGCGGACGTCCTCTACCTCGTGGACTCCTTCGGCAACTTCTATCCCGAGCAAATCGCCATGTACTCCAAGAAGTATGTGGAAGCGATGGGCGGTAAAAAGGTCGGCTTCCACGGACACAACAACCAGCAACTCGCCTTCGCGAACACGATTGAGGCGTGCCGCTGGGGGGTGGACTATCTCGATGTCACGGTTAACGGCATGGGACGCGGCGCGGGCAACTGCTTCTCGGAGCAACTCCTCTGCTTCCTGAAGAACCCGAAGTACTCCTCGCTGCCGATTCTTGAGTTTGTCGAGAAATACATGCTGGATATCAAGAAAAGTGGCGCGGTCTGGGGATATGATGTCCCTTATCTGCTGACGGGGGTCATGAATTGCCATCCGTCATCCGCCATCAAGTTCATAAAAGAAGGGCGCACGGACTATGTGCAACTCGCCCACGAACTCGTCGAAAACGAGTAACCCGTAAATAATCGGGCGGGGCAACCAATCGCCCCGCCCAATTTTTTTCTTACCCTAACCCGCCGCGGATTCCGCGCCCCGAAACCTCTATTGGTAAATGGTAGGGCGGGAGATGCGCCGAAGAAGCTTTGCTTCGGAGGGTAGGTTGCCGAAGGCAACGGCAAAGCCGCCCGCAAGGGCCCGCGTCCCCTGCCCGCCGCATGAAATGGGCACCCAATTTAACGCAAAGTTCGCAAAGGGTTTTGACGCAAAGGGACGCAAAGTCTTTGCGTTCTTCGCGTCCTCTTTGCTATCTTTGCGTTGAAAATCTGATATGCGGGGGCACCCCCTCCCCGCGCCCCACCCCCAAACTCCCTCTGCGGACTCTGCGCCTCTGCGCGCCCTCTCAAATTTTCTGCCCACAAACGCGCGGAAATATGGTATAATAATCGCAAAGTTAAGGAAATCTTGCGCATTATGACGAGGACAGATCCATTAATGACGGCAGAAGGTCGCCGCATCCATTTCGCTATTATGGCGATTGAATCCGCGGCAAAGAAGCTTGCTATCCCAAGTCAGGAAATGTATAGCCGCCTAAAAAGGCAGGATCTTATCCATAATCGCCTTATTAGACGCTATGACACGCTCCATACGCAGGGACTTTCATGGGTCACCGACGATATTATAGAGACACTTAAAAACTGGGAAGAACGGAAATGAAAACCCTCTATCACGGCACAACTCAGGCTGTTTCCTCCCCGATAATAGGTGTCGGACGCAAGAATGTGGACTTTGGACAAGGCTTCTATCTAACAAGCCTCAAACGGCAGGCGATTTTGTGGGCAAGAACTATCGCCGAACGGAGATATTCGTCTACCCCTGTATTAAATGAGTACCTATTCGATTATGAGCAAGCGAAGAAACTCGCGGGCAAACGCTACAAGGTCTTTAAATCTTATGATAGGGAATGGCTCGCGTATGTAATCGATTGTAGGCGCAATGGAAAGTTGCAGAAGAAATATGATGTTGTCGAGGGCGGCGTTGCAAACGACAAGGTGATTGATACAGTTGAAGACTTTGAACGCGGACGCATTACCGTTGAGCAGGCACTTGGACAATTACGCTATAAGAAGGTGAATCATCAAATAGCGATCTTGTCTCAAACAATCATTGATTCGTACATAAAGTTTAAACGAAGCATTAAACTTTAAAACTAAAGAGGGAGTTGTAATTATGCAGGACAATGTTTTTTGGCGCAAACAGGCAACAATCATTATGATGTTAGCGAAAAAGCTCAAAATCTCCCCTGAACAAGCCTTAAACTTGTTCTATTCAACAAATGTCTGCAAACTCCTTTCTAATCCCAGAACGGGACTGCGCCTTATGAGCAATGATTATATAATAGAGGACATCCTAACCGAATTGCGCACTACGCATTAAGAGGTGCTAACCTCTTAATTCTATCTCTTATTTCTATTTTAGACAGGATCAACAAGATTAACAGGATTTCTAGCCCCTCTGCGTCTCTGCGCCCCTCCGCATCCTCCATCCGTGCTAATCCGTGTAAATCCGTGGATTAAAATCCCCCCTGCCCCCCCCTTGCAAAAAATCTGAAAATACCCCCTTGCGCGGACGGATAAAATATGGTATACTATAAGCAGTTTGAATGGGCGGACTGTGTCCTAATCGCGGCACTCCCCTCCCAAACGGACTGTCCGACTGCGCGGCATTGGGCCAAGCGGGGACTTCTATGAACGCGGTGGAAAAGTAATTGCGGGCGAAGATCCGCAGGACTCGGAAGCCAAAGTAAAGGAAAAGTAACATGAAGAAGCTCATGATGGCGGCTGCGGCCTTAACAGCAGGTTTCGTAATCGCGGCGGACGATGGCATCGTCTCTTCAACCGTGGTCGGCTACCAGACAAAAAAGATTCCTGCTGGCTCTAGTATGGGATCCGCTATGT
>CAVCAF010000120.1:0-5194 GCA_963600185.1 Azospirillum sp. 51_20
TACCATATTTATTCGGAAATAGTAAGTGGGCAGTTTCAATTGTAAGACTAAATGGGCAGGTTTTTCCCCCACCCCCTGCCCATTTACTAATTCAATCGACAATAAAAAGGCGAAGTCTGAGATTCCTTCACCTAAACACCGCAATTTTTGGTATAATAATAGCGTTCTTGAGAGCGCGAAAGATTTGTTTTGATAGCTTTTGTGCTTGAAGGAGCGCTATAGTTCGGGAACTGATTGAAGGGTCTAGCTACCACCTGTGAGCCGACCCGACTTTCCACCCCCGGATGCCTAAAATCAATTTGCAACTGCAAAGCGATCGTCGCGTGAAATGTAGGAAGTTTCAAGACTGACGACACTGTGCAGGAAACGCAATTGCGTTTCCTCTCTTTGTGTTTCAGTCTGGGCAATTCCTACAGCCTCACGCGTAGCACAAAGGGAGGCTTCTTTTTGTTGATTGCCGCGTAGGGGCACTCAGAAACAGAAAGAAGAAGAATGCTTTTCAACTCAGGCGCATTTATGCTATTCTTGCCCACAGTCTTTGTGGGGTACTGGCTGATTTGTTATCCTAAGCGCGGCGAGAAGGTTGCGCCTCTAAGAGTAAGGATTCAGAATCTCTTTCTTATTATTGCCAGCTATGTGTTTTACGGCTGGTGGGATTGGCGCTTTCTTTTGCTTATTGCCTTTATTTCGCTCTGGGCGTGGCTTGGGGGATTCGCGATTAGTAAGGCTCGCGTCCGCGGCACTTCTAAGGGCGTCCTCACTATCGCCTTAATCGTCAACTTTAGTGTTCTTGGTGTTTTCAAGTATTACGATTTCTTTCTAGAGAATGTGCTCGCCTTATTTAATGCGCTTGGACTTTCAACGAATATTACCTCGCTTAAGATTATCTTACCTATCGGACTTTCTTTCTACACTTTTCAAGCCGCGGGCTACCTTATAGATGTTTATCGCCGCACGGTACAACCATGCCGCGATGTGCTCGCCTTTTTCGCGTATATGAGTTTCTTCCCTCAGATTCTCTCGGGACCCATTGCCCGCGCGACGGAACAATTGCCGCAATTCAAGTCCGCGCGGCACTTTGAGTATGCGCACGCTGTTGATGGTTGTCGCCAAATGCTTTGGGGCTTCTTTAAGAAGTTCGCTGTCGCGGATACCTGCGCAGTCTTTGTTAACACGGTCTTCACGCTTTCACTAAACCCGACAGGCATTGAACTTATTGCCGCGCTCTTTCTTTTCACCGTCCAAATCTATTGTGACTTCTCGGGCTATTCAGATCTCGCCATTGGGTGCGCGAGGCTCTTCGGTATTCGGCTCCCGCGCAACTTTGCCTGCCCCTATTTTGTAACGAACATAGCGGACTTCTGGCGGCGGTGGCATATGTCGCTGATGGCGTGGTTTAAGGATTATCTCTACATTCCGCTTGGCGGTAGCCGCGTCGGAAAGTTTAAGCGCATTCGCAACACCTTCGCCGTATTCCTCGTCTCTGGGCTTTGGCATGGCGCGAGTTGGACATTTGCCCTTTGGGGCGCGTTTCATGCCTGCGCTTTTCTGCCGCGCCTATTAGGTGGTACGCGAACTCCGCGCACCGAAAAGCCGTCCCTTCCGCGGCACTTTGCGAGTTGGGCGCTAACGATGTGCGTCGTCACTTTAGGCTGGCTCATCTTTCGTGCCCCTAATTGCGCGGCACTTTGGGGATACTTTACATCCGTATCGCACCTCGGGACAATTGCCGCGCTTAGTGGGAAGGGCTTTAACGCGGCACTCCCCTTGATGGCGCTCACCTTTAGTGTGGAGTGGTTTGCCCGCCGCGAAGAACATGCGCTCCAGAGACGCCCTAAGGCTACTATCTTGCGCTGGTGCATTTATTTCGCGCTCGTCGGGATTATTCTCTACGGCACGCCCACAAAAGGCGGCGACTTTATTTACGGACAGTTCTAACGCGGAGCCTTATCATGACAAAGTTTCTCTTGAAATGTCTCCTTTTCGTTCTTTGTTTGGCGGCACTTGCCTTTATCTTCTTCTTTGTTATTTCGCCGCGCTTCCCATTTGACATGAGTCGCTATGTGCCGCGCTGGGAAGCGAAAATGGCACGCCTTAATTCACGCCCCGAAGGCAAGCCGCTCCTCGTTTTAGTCGGCGGCTCTAACCTTTATTATGGCATAGAGGATGAACTCCTCTACGCGGCACTCTCTAACCGTTTCCATGCCGTCAATATGGGACTGCATGCGGGGCTTGGGCTTGGACGCATGCTAGAAGAGGTTGCGCCTTATCTAAAGAGAGGCGACATTGTTTGTCTCGCCCCTGAGTATTCCCACTTTGTCAGCGACATCTATTCGGGCGGCACTGTCGCGCTTGCTTTCACGATTGATTATAAACAGAAGCCCATGGATCTTTTTCTCTCGCGGCGTTATGCGTCATGCCCACGACTTGGATGGACGGGCTATGTCAATACTAAGATAAAGAATATCATTAAACGGCAGGACTGCGGTTCAGGCAATCCCGATTTATCGGAGATTCCACAAGCCCCGACCCCCGCCTTTGTTAACGAACGCCTTAAACCACCAAAGCCCTGGCAACTTAACACGGAGGCTTTCGCTTGGTTGAAGCACTTCGCGGATGACATGTCCGCGCGCGGCGTGCGCATTGTCTTTTCCGCCCCCGCCTATGACGCACGACGCTTTGCACAACACACGGACGAAGTGTCCGCTATTAAAGAACGCCTTGAGCAACTCGGTTTTGAATGCATTTCGGACGCGGCAGATTATGCTTTCCCGCTAGGGCTGATGTGCAATACAGAGTACCACCTCAACGCTATCGGCAGAACCAATCGCACGGAACGCCTCCTACGCGACTTCCGCCGCGCAGGCATTGCACCGTAGTTTAGGCTCGCTCTAAGCTTTATTTAGTTGTCAAAGGTCAAAGATTCCCGCCGCCTCCATTGCCTTTACTTTGTCTATTGACCGCGCGCAAGAATCTGAAAAGTTTGGTTAGCCTAAACGCCCTGAATATGGTATAATATACTCACAAAAGTAAAAAGTGTTAGGACAAAAGCAATGACAAAAGAAGCGACAGCAACGAGCGCAGCAAAGAAGCCTACCAACACGGCTCTGGAAGCCGTTTTGAGCCAAATTCGTAAGGAGTTTGGCGAAATGTCCATTATGCGTCTCGGGGATCGTAAGACCGAGTCCATCCCTGTTATTTCGACAGGCGCGCTTTCGCTTGATATGGCGCTTGGTGTTGGGGGACTCCCGCGCGGACGCATTGTGGAGTGCTACGGCCAGGAGTCCTCGGGCAAGACAACGCTCGCCTTGCATGTTGTCGCGAACGCACAAAAAGCGGGCGGAATTGCCGCGTTTATTGACGCGGAGCACGCGCTTGACCCGCTTTACGCACAGAAAATCGGCGTAGATCTCGATAATCTCATTGTTTCCCAGCCGGGTTCGGGTGAGGAAGCGCTGACGATTTGTGAACAGCTCGTGAAGTCGGGTTCGTGCGATGTTATCGTCGTTGACTCGGTCGCCGCGCTTACACCCCAGGCGGAAATTGACGGCAATATGGGCGACAGCCATATGGGACTGCAGGCGCGGTTGATGTCCCAGGCTATGCGTAAACTTACGAGCATTGTCGCCAATACCAAGACGCTTTGTATCTTCACGAACCAAGTGCGCGAAAAGATTGGTGTGATGTTCGGCAATCCCGAGACAACACCGGGTGGTAAGGCGCTTAAGTTCTACGCGACATGCCGCTTGCAGGTTCAACGCATTGGCGCGATTAAGTCGCCGAGCGGACAAGTCGTCGGCAACCGTACGCGCGTAAAGATTGTGAAGAATAAGGTCGCCGCGCCCTTTACGGAGGCGGAGTTTGATATTCTGTATTCGTGCGGCATTTCGTGGGAAGGTTCCGTCTTGGATGCGGCACTTTCGCGCGGCATTGTCGAGAAGCGCGGCAGTTGGTTGTCGTTCGGCGATGAACAACTTGGACAAGGACAGCTCGCGACGATTGAGTTTCTCAAGAACAACCCGGAAGTTGTGGCGAAAATCGTTAAACTCGTCAAAGAGTTGCCCGTTCTGCCATCGGCAGCGAAGAAGAAATAAACGACTTTATACGGAGAGGTGGCGGAGTGGTCGATCGCGGCGGTCTTGAAAACCGTTGAGGATGCAAGTCCTCCGGGGGTTCGAATCCCTCCCTCTCCGCCAACAACTTGAAGGCAAGGCTTGCTGAGACAACGAGGAATGCTTCTGTGCTGTTGATTAGAGATATTTCCTAACCGTATTGCGGCTGACTTCGAGGGCTTTGGCGGTGCGGGTGAGATTCTGTCCGTACTTATCAAAAACGCGGTGAACATGAAGTTTGATTGCGTCTTTCAACGAGTCAGGGATTATGCCCGAGTCGGTGAGGGCGCGGTCTATGAGAACCGCGTTCATTTCCTTGTGCTCCTTGACGAGCGCGGCGAAGTCGTACTCTTCGAGTGCCGTGGTGCGGTCAAGAAGGTTGATGAGTTCGCGCACATTGCCTGGATCTCGGATGAGACGCGTTTCAGATCGCGTGTATAGGGCATGAGGGACGCAACATCTTTGTTGAAGGCATGTCCAACCGCTTCGAGGAGGGTTCCCTCGTAGATGTGCGTGGTTAGGAGTCCCGCGAGTTCCCCACGATACTCGTCTGGTATTTCGAAAGCGCTGATTCACATCACTTTGACATGCTGGGTCTTGAGCTTCTTGAGCGCAGCGGCGAGAGAGGGTTGAGCCTTTGATTCTTTTGAGAGAACGCAAGTTTTCTTGCGTTTGCTTTTGGACATCTTAGCTTCTAATCCCTCTTGCAAACGCAACGGCAATTTGTTATAATGGGGATAGTGAAAGATGAGAAAGGATGAAATAAATGCATGGTTATATGGTGTCGATGGAGATTGCGGGGTCTACGGCCATGTGGACGCGACCAGATACTGGTGATTGTCCTGTGAGTTATCCTGCGCCAACATATTCTGCCGTGCAAGGCATGTTTAAAGCGGTATGTTGGGGTCCCGCGATAGAGATTGTGCCCTATAAAGTTGAGATTTGCCGACCTCTTAATTACCACAACTATCAAATGAATTACAATGGTCCCCTGCGACATAAGACGAGTATTAAAAATGGCAATCCTTTTCAGTTTCTTGCCACGGTTTTGACGGATGTCTGTTATCGGTTGTATGCTTATG
>CAVCAF010000121.1:0-5132 GCA_963600185.1 Azospirillum sp. 51_20
AGTCCCTTGCCCGCCGTGTGTAAATTATGACAGAAGAAACCTATACCTCTATTACCCCGCGTGAAGCAAGCCACACCTCCTCTTCACGCCTTTTTGCTTTTTATCGCGTCCGCTCCTCTACTGAAACGCGCTTCTATCCTGCCGCGGGTACAACGCTTCACTTCGCCTCTAAAGATACCGATACTCTCTCTCTCCCAAGCCTGCCGCTTGGCTTCCTCACGACGGGCGACTATGTCCGCGTAAAATATAAAGCCGTTTCTGTCTTTTACGGACGCGTTATCTCCCGTACCCAAAGCGAAGCACGCGGCACGGACCAAACCGAAGATGTCGTTTGCGCGGGTCCGTGGCACGATATGGCGCGGCATATCTACCGCCAATATTGGGCGACTGGCTCAGGCTTTGAACTCTCTAGCCGCCTTGTCCTCAACCAATATCAAGACGGTACCGCCCGCTCGCTTTCCCTCGTCCTAAACGAAATCGCTTCTCATGGTACGACCGCTTGCGGCTACACCGTCGGCACAATTGACGCGAATACCACAAAGCTCCCGTATGACGAATGCCGCGATATCACAATCGCGGATGCCCTCCGCCGTGAATTACGCCTCTTCCCTAAGACAATTTGCGCGTTTGATTATTCAGCCGATAAACCCGCGCTCTCTATTAAACGCCCCAGTACCGATACGGACGCGACCTATCTCGCCGATATCCCCAAATCAGCCCGCAACAAGGTTTATCATGACGATGTTATTACGGGCGTAGACCTTGAAATCGTCACCACAGGCACAACGGACGGCGTAGAATACCGCACAATCTCTCACCAAACAGCGGGTAATACTTCCACCATTAACCCCAACTGCCTTTATGCGACGCTCCAGCTCGCGGGCGCGTCCTCTAATAATGTTTATCAAACCTTTGATTCTAAGACGGAAGAAATCGGCTCTATCTCGTCCGCTTCGTGGTGGAAGTCTAAGCATCCGCGCTTAGCCAATGTCGCCGAAAGCGCAATCACCATAACGAACGCTTCAAGAACTGGCTCTTTGGCGCGTATCTCATCCGCCACCGCGGGTACACTAGAAGCGGCAGGGCTTCAGGCTGAAGTTGCTAAGTTTACCTGCACCGCGAAGATTCAAACTGAGGCAGATGTCGAGGAAAACATAGAGCTTACTATGCACTTTCTCACCACGAACGCCAAAACAAAGAAATATACTTACTGCGTTTCTTCCTCGTCCACTTCAGGCGAAAGCGTCCCTGCGGGACTCGCCGCCGCGATTCTCGCCGACCGCTCCTCTGCTCTCCGTTCAGAGTCTGTCACAATCCGCCTAGGCGACACACTCCCCAAGCTCGGCGACGCGGCAGACGGGCTTATTCTGCAATCGTTTGATATTGACTGCGACAACCTCACCGCGTCCCTTAACTTTGGCGCGGCTGAATGGCTCTCGCCTGAAGATATGGCAGGGCTTCTTACGGGCTTTCGTAATAAACGCCGCTCAACTTCTTGCTGGTCGCGCGCTACAGGCAAAGTCAGCGCGGGCGGCGCGGAAGTTGAACTTGGCGGCATCCCCCCGCTTTCCTCTACTGAGTTTGCCCCTGGACAAAAAGCCAAGACGACTATCGCCGCAACGGGCGAGGAAGGTAAAATCTTCCTTGACCCCTCGGAACTCACAGGCGAAGACGCGACCATTGAAGTTCATACCCTAACCGTCAAAAAGTCAACTTCAACGGATGATTCATCCTCTTCTAACGCGTCAAATGGTTCTTCTGATACCTCAACAGACGAAGAAACTTACAAAATCCTCGCTTCTAAAGATATCACCATAGAAGCTGGCTCAGGCGGCGGCTCGGGTACTGTCATTGGTAATACAAGCGACTCCGTCGCGATTCCTCTCTCGGGTGCCGTCATCAAAGCCGCCGATGATACAAATATCCAAGTTAAAACCGAACTCGTCGACAATGTCCCAACCATCACCTTTGGAGTTTACTACAAATGAGCTGTGCCCCTTTAGTTTTGCCGCGCGGCTCCGTCCGCCAAACCCCGCCCCGTCCCCTCTACCCCTTAACCCTCTCTTCTTATGGCTTTTGATCACAGAAAAAAATCTAATTATCATTATATAGACATCTCAAACATTGATGAGAGCCTACTTAATAACCCACTCTACCCTAACCGCCCGACGGCTACTAAATATAATCTCTATTTTGCAGATAAAGCTTTTCTTTACGAAGCCGTCCTTTCGCGTTATAACGCTTTTAAAGGCATTACAATAAACGGCGAAAATTACGCAGTAAGAAGTGAAAATGACAACTTCGCTATAACATCCGCCGCTCTTTCACTCCCTAATCTCAAAATAAATGATTGGCTTGTCACACGCTTACCCTCTGATAAAGTTTATTCTTCGTGGAGTGCGGCAGAAGCGGCAGAATGCGGGGTATACGCTTTCTCTGAAGATTATAAAGGGACTAATTATTCTTCTCGGGATTTCCGCTTTATCAAAACCGGAGTGAACGCGCCTCTGTATGCCTCCGATATCTCCCTCGCTTATGATCTCGTGAGTAAGTCTAGCCCCTATAAATATTCTTATTATTACTATAGCCCCATTAGCCTCTTATCCAAAACTTATTCAGATATTATTATTGAGGGCAGTCCTTCTTTCTCAAGAGATATCGCGTATCACAAGGCAAGCCTTAATTGGGGCGACTATAATACCGTAAATGAAGGCTATCGAATAATAACAAGCGACTTTTATTCTCTTTCTTTTGATGAAAGCATAAAGAATTGTGTGAAAATACATATCTTTGTGCTCGTGAACTTCTCCAATCAGATTGACAACAATAATAATTACCGCTTTATTGAATTGGCTACGCCAGACGGCACAACCAACTCTTATAAAATCCTAGACATTGGTAAAACAATAATCTCGCCAACAATTTCAGATTATGCTTCATCGTATTCTGTCTATGTAGAGGTTAAAGGGCTTTATGTTTTCGCCGAGTCTACAGTTGATATTTCTGTCTAACCCTCTAATTCTACATTCTTATGACACCTGAAGAGATAATCCTGCGTAAAAACCTCGTCCTTCATGGCGGGCTTTCCTCTGATGACTGGAGCCGCGTCTCTGCCGCTCTGCGCGACCGCGCCTTTTTCTCTTCGCGTGTAGAGTCCGCCCGCTTCCTCGCGACCTGCCGCGACCGCCTCGCCCAGCTCCTCGCCCAAACTGCCGACCCGTCCCCCGATTCGCCGCTTCCGTCGCGTGCCCAGCTCGTCTCTGATATCATGTCCGCCGCACGCCAAACGGGCATTGCTACAGGCAAAGGCGGCTTAACCGACCCCTCAAGCCCCCGTCGCGCGAATGTCATTATTGACACAAACGCGGGACTCGCCGCGGCGTATTGCCGCGCCGAACTCGCTAACTCCTACGGTGCCCGCCTCGCCTTCCCTGCCCAAGAACTCGTCCGCATAGAAGAGCGCAACGCCAAACGCGACTGGCGCAAGCGTTGGCTCGCTAACGGAGGCAAACTCTATGCGGGGCGCATGATTGCCCTTAAGTCTGACCCTGTTTGGGTTAAGATTTCACGCTTTAATCAGCCTTACCCACCCTTTGACTTTGGCTCAGGCATGGGTACGGAAGATGTATCACGCGAAGAAGCCCTTGCCCTCGGCGTAATAAAAGAGGACTACACCCCGCCCAAATCCTCCCCCCTCGTCGACTTCAACGCCACCCTAGAGGCAGATTTAAACTTCAAGAATGATGCCATTTGGCAAAGCCTGAAGGCTATCTTTGGCGACCAAATCCGCCAACAAGACGGCAAAATCTCTTGGCGAAATGACCTCATCCGCGAAGCGTTTACGGCAAATAAACCCTTTGCTATTCGTCTAGGCTCACCCACCCCAAATCTCCTCTCTAAACTCCCCAACTCCATACCCCCCAACCTCGTAAAAGATAAACCCCTTACAATTACTCAAAAATGGCTATCTCATAAGCGCGAAGACGGCGGAACACACCGCGATCACTTTTACCCTAATGAGACAGATGAGCGAAATATTCCGCTTACTATAGAAGACCTTGAAATAATGCCCTCAATTTGGCGAGAGCCTGATATGGTAGACACTAAAACTGCCAATAAAAACCGAATTCGCCTTTCTCAAAAGGCGCTTGACGGGGGTATTTATAGGCTTGTTGTAGACTTAAACCCAAAGGGGGCCCCCCATGTCGTCACTTTCTATAAAAATAAAGCGTCCACTGAAAGCTGAAGATAGGGCATCCCCGCGAAAGTACGGGGCGGCATACCCCCACCTCTCAGCGAACATCACTATTATACCATATCCCTTCCGTCCTGTCACCACCAAAAAATACAGTTTGGCTTGCGAGGGCGGCACCCCTCGCTTCCGCCCCCCTATAGTTTTGCCGCGCGGGCGGTGCCCCGCGCGATCCTCCACCCCTAACCTTAACCCTTACCTATGTTAACTGTTTCGCTAGATGAAAAGACCCTTGAAAAGTCCTTGAAAGAGACGCGCAAGCGTATTGCGCCAGCCGAGAATCCAGCCTTACGCAAGACGCTCATTGAGGCAGGCTTAGAGGGCATTGTAAACGCCTTGCGCCAACATTTCAAAGCGCGTGAAAATGAGTCGCAAAATACCCACGGCTTCCCAAAGTTCGGTACAGCCTTCCCGAAACGCTACTTTTGGTATGGTAATCGCGGCTTATCGGTAGCGGAACAAATCCGCGTAGTTCATTCCTCATCTACCGCCTTAACGGGACAAATCGGAATAAACTCGCCCGCCCTTGCCCATAAATTGAACCCCAACCCACCCGCCATCACCCCCAAAGGCGGGCGCAAATATCTTGCCGTCCCAGCCACTCCCGAAGCCGCGGGCTGGTCGGGGATGCCGCGCGACTTTCCAGGCGGTCTACGCCTCGCCTTCTCGCGTATCCCAGGGACGGCGAATCATTGGCTCCCAAGCCTCGTATCAGCACGGCAACAAGGGGTATCTTCTAGGCCTCAGTATTGGTTAATTAAGAGGGCTTTCACGCGCCACGACCCGAACGCTTTACCAACGAATGAGACCCTGCAAGCCGCGGCGATCAAGTCCATTAAAACCGCCCTCTCCCAAACCTAATCTTCCCCCTCTTTATCCC
>CAVCAF010000122.1:0-5124 GCA_963600185.1 Azospirillum sp. 51_20
TGTCTAAAACAGTGCCGCGGAGGGTGCAACGAAAACGCTTGTATTGGCCGCTGAGTTATGATATAATAAAAGTGTTTAAAGTGGTGAGAGGGGTTGCGCGAGGTGCGCGAAGCTTCCGCCATGGTAAGGAGTAAAAGTTATGAAAATACTGCGAATGCTTGTGTGTTGCGCCGTTTCCCTAGGGGGGGGGGTAACTGCCCTTTCTGCTAGGGCGGACTCATTATTCGTTACGGGTTCTGAGACGAGCGAGACGGTGGTTTTACCGAGCGGGGATGTTGTGCTGAAGATTACGGAAAGCGGTACGGTAGCGGTTAAGGGTTCGGGTAAGGTGTGGGTTGTTGTCGTTGGCGGTGGCGGCGGCGGTGGTATTTTCGCGGGCGGTGGTGGCGGCGGCGGTGCTGTCGTCGAAGAAAAAGAAGTTTCCCTCACGGCGGGCACATATGATGTTGTTGTTGGTAAAGGTGGTTCGGGCGCAACGACCAATCTCGTTTTAGACGCGCTTGGTCCCGCGACGAGTGGCGGCGAATCGTCCGCCTTTGGTATTAGCGCGGCAGGTGGTGGCGCAGGCGGCGGATACAATATCCCTAATGCCGCGGGCACAGGGACGACTTTTGAGAAGATGGGCTCGGACGGTGCCTCGGGTGGTGGCGCGAATGGTGAATACGCGACAGCAGGCGGTAAAGGTGCCGTTACGCTCGCGGATGGCACGACGAATGATGGTGCCAAGGGTTCGGGATATATATCGGGCAACGCCTATGCTGGCGGTGGCGGTGGTGGCGCGGGCGGTGCAGGGTTTGCCTATGCCGCGAAGACGGAAACGAGTGTCGCACTTTATCCGACAGGCGGTGTCGGTGTCGTGACGGCTATTTTGGATACAGAGACATGGTTTGGCGGCGGCGGCGCGGGCGGCACTTCTTATGACTTTAAGGCGGCTGCTTCGGGTGGCCTCGGTGGCGGCGGCGCCGGCGGCGGAATGAATGGCGGCAATAATAAGGCGACACCTGGCTCTGACGCGGAAGCGAACACGGGCGGCGGTGGTGGCGGCGCGGGTCGCTTCTATCATCATACCTCGCTTACTTCGGGTAATCTCGCGGAGGGTTATCGCGGGGGAAATGGTGCGGACGGTGTCGTACTCATCCGCTTTACGCCGAAGTGGAAGGCTGAAGCCAATCAACAAGAAGGCGGCGCGGTTAAGAAGTCCGGACTCTATTATGTGCACACTTTCGCGGAAGACGCGACATTTACGGTGTCTGAACCTGTTATTGTTGACGCGCTCGTTGTGGGCGGTGGCGGTGCAGGTGGCTGGCGCGGCGCAACGGGTGGCGGTGGCGCGGGCGGCGTTATTATCACGAATGCGCTACATCTCATGCCTGGCGCGTATACTGTCACGGTTGGCGCGGGCGGTGTCGCTTCTGAGACGGATAAGGACGAGGGGCGTTGTGGCTCTGATTCGCTTTTCGCGGGCCTCGTCGCGAAAGGTGGCGGCGCAGGCTCTAACAACTACACTGAAGGTCGTGACGGCGGCTCGGGTGGCGGCGGCGGTGGACATGGGAACCCAAACACTGTGAACTTCGTTGGCGGCAAGGGTACGGCTGGACAAGGCCATGACGGCGGCGCGAATAAGGCGGCTGGTGTCTATCTCAGTAATATTGCTGCAACGCGCGGCGGTGGTGGTGGCGGCGCGGGCGGACCTGGTTCGCTGGGCATGATCGTCAATGAGGACGGTACCTCGGTCACGTGGTGCGGCGACGGTGGTGACGGCGTCATGTGCGACTTCTCGGGCTCTGAGAAGTGGTATGGCGGCGGTGGTGGTGGTGGACACCACAACTATGCCACAAAAGTTGCAGGCAAAGGCGGCAAGGGTGGCGGCGGTGATGGCGCTGGCTATAATGGCGGCAATAACCATGCGTTCCCTGGCGGCGATGGTGAAGCTGGCACAGGTAGCGGTGGTGGCGGCGGCGGCCTCCTCGGTGCCGGCATGGGAGAGACGGATACGGCGCACGGCGGTAATGGCGGTAGTGGTATTGTGATTATTCGCTATAAACGCGCCCTGCCAGGCTTCGCAATCATTGTCAAGTAAAAAAGAAAGAGAAAGATAAAACGACATGAAAGCACTTGGATTTTTGTGTTTAGTTGGACTCGTTGGAACGACCTTCGCGGGGACAACTTGTACGGACGGTATCATGCGTGCGCGACCTTTAAAAGAGGGTCGCGCGCCTATTATTGACGGCAACTTTGATGATTGGGATCTCTCGGGAGTCGTCCGCTGTTGGAATGCCGAGGCGTATGCTGAGACGCAGAATTGCTCGCTCGCGCTGATGTATGATGACGCGGCACTTTATCTCGCGATAGAAATGACTTTCGCGGGACGCGACGCGCTCAACCCGAATCGTCCGCAAGACCGTTATTGGTGGGGCGACCTCATCCAGTTTCGGCTTTGCGTTGACCCGAAGATGCCTCATCCGCTCCCAGGGGTTAATCGCAATGACCCAAACTCAAAGTACTGGAAGAATCCTGTCGTTAACTGCGTGAATATCTGGAAGAATACGCTCGATGGTTCAGATAACCTCTACTTTACGCCAGGCGTATACTTTGACTGTCCGACAACGCTGAATCCAGAGGGAACGCAAGTGAAGATTGTCACCTTCAAGGGCGGCTTGCGTGCGGAGGCTAAGATTACGTGGCAGTCCCTCGGTGTCGCGGGTGGCAAGATGCCTTTCGCGGTTGGGGAGAAGATGCCCGCCGTCTTTGATATTAAGTGGTCGCCAGGAACAGACGGACACTTCACCGCGGCAGTCTTCTACAAAGACCCAGGGCCTTTCGCGTTCTTGAATCCCGGCTATTGGGGGCAAGTCCTCTTCACAAAGCCCGAGGAGAAAATGCCATCCGTCCCTAGCTACGCGGCAATTGCTCGCGCGGCAAAAGCGGGTGAGGTGGGTCCTAAAGAAGGTGCGCGAATCGCGTTCACCTTACCGAAGAAGGCGAAGCTCTCCGTCAACATCCTTGATGAAAACGGTGCGGTCGTGCGCGAACTTATTGGTGGCGAGACGCGTGACGCGGGCGAAGTTGAGCTTTATTGGGATGGACGCGACGCACTTGGGTTTCCTTGTACGGTAGGCAAGACTTATCGTTGGGCGGCGTATGCGCATGATGGACTCGATGTGCAGTATTTCGGCACGGTCGGTACGAGTGGTGAGCCGCCGTATGATACGCCCGACGGCAAAGGTGGATGGGGCGCGGATCATGGTCCTGTCGTCGCCGCCGCGGCAGATGAAACGGGTCGCTATTTCATTTGGCACCTGTCAGAGTCGGGCAAGGCGATTGTAAAGACGGACTTCGCGGGCAAGGTCGTTTGGCGTTCGACGCCTTTCGTGGGCGGGGGCGATGGTGCATTCACGGCGGCTGTGGCGAAGGATGGTATCTTGTATCTCGCGATAGGCGCGAAGAAGGCTAAGTTAATTCGCGTTGATGCCGCGACAGGCAACTACTTGCTTTACCCCGACAACATGGGCACTGCCGACCTTCATATGGCGACTAATAGCGTTGTTGTGCCTGAGAAAGCCGCGGTTCGCCCCGAGTACTTCTTTAATTGTGCGGGACTCGCGGCAATTGGGGACGAGATTTTTGCGAGTGATTACGCGGGTGGCTGTATCCGCGTTGTTGAAGCGAAGACGGGCACACCGCGGCGAACAATCCCCTGTAAAGGCGTGAGAGGACTTGCCGCGACGAAAGACGGGCGCTTACTCGCCGCGTGCATTCCGCGTCGCGTCGCGTTAATTGACCCGAAGATAGGCGCGGCAGAAACAGTGCTCGATGAAACCAATGGGCTCGTCGCCCCCTATGGTGTCGCAGTGGACGCGGCAGGCGCAATTTATGTAAGCGACCTTGGTAAGAGTCAGCAAGTTAAGAAGTTCGTGAATCGTCGCCTTGCCTACGCGATTGGTAAAGAAGGCGGACGCGGTGCACTCGGACGCATTGACTTCGGTGCATTGCGGTATCCGTTCGGCATTGCCGTAGACGGCAAGGGAACGCTCCTCGTGACGGAAGCCGCGCCACCGAAGATTGTGCGGCTAGTGGACGCGGCGACAGGCAAAGAAATGCGGCGCTATTTCGGCTACACGGCGTATTCGCCGACAAATGTGCCCGATTGTGATGATCCGCTTTTGCAGTACTACTCGCTTTCGGGTCCCGACACTTTTGCGCGTGCACGGATCCCTGATGGCGGTGGGATTGGCGAGCCTGACGCGTGTTGGGACTTTGAGGGCACGGGGTATACGGAAATTGGGTGCGTCTATAATACGATGAGCCTACCTGAAGTTGTGCGCGCGTCAAACGGCATAAAGTATCTCGTTACAGATAGTCCCCCTGATCATCGCCTCAAGGGGCGTCCCATGATTATTTGCAAGATTGAGGGCGACACGATTACACCTGTCGCGGGAGTCTTCGGCGACGAGAAAAATCGCAGTTTCTTCCATGTTTGGTCGGATGAGAATGGCGATGGGCGCGTGCAGGAAAGTGAGTGCTCGGCGGTTATTACGAGCGTAGAAGGGCGCAAGTTCCGCCTCGGCGATGGTACGGGCGTCATGTATATGGACGCGGAGAACAACCTCTATATAAGTATGATGGAGAACTTCCAAGTCTGCTTGCCTTCCCGCGGCTTTTCGCCGTGTGGTGCGCCGCGCTGGGATGCGTCCGCGGCTTATATCGCGATGCCTGAGATCTACCCTGGGCTCAAAGTCATTTGGTCTGGGCACCGCATGGGGCACCTCGGTACGCGGCGCGATTCGAAAGGCAACTTCTATACGGCAGTCAACTGTTCGCCCGAATACGCGACACCCGAATACACCAAGTACATGCACCAAGGCATGGGGCATACGGCGGATATGGGCGGCGTCTTTATCTTGAAGTACAACCCTGAAGGCAAGGTTATTTGGAGCGTCGGACGCAAGGCGGTTGGCGGACTAAAGGACGGAGAACTTTTGCACCACTGGAGTCTCGCGGGGATGATTGGTGATAACTATATAGTTGTCGGCTCGGAGTGGGGCGTGTTTACGGTCTACACGACGGACGGCTTTTATGTCGATCGCTTCTTTGATGCGCCCGGACTTCCTGGACGCGGCATTC
>CAVCAF010000123.1:0-5108 GCA_963600185.1 Azospirillum sp. 51_20
TAAATAGAGAGAAAGTGTCTCGCTTGGGCTCCCTTACTGGCTCGGCTAGTGGGGGTGCGCAGGCGGGGCTTAAGAGACCGCGGTCTCAGCACCTTGAGACCGCGGTCTGTCGACCCTGAGACCGCGGTCTCTTGCCCGATAGACCGCGGTCTCCAAGCCAATAGACCGCGGTCTCTAAGCCTATAGACCGCGGTCTCTTGAAGGTCTGCCAGTAGGAGGGGGTAGTCGGGGTACTGGGAAGGGGTTCGCGAGAGGCTGGGGCGGGGGAGCTTGGGCGCTTAGTCGGGGCGTTTCCGTCCCCGAAACCTAACGCCTCGACCCCCTAGCCGCGGCACTTATATATAAGGAGTAGCCGTCTTATATATAAGGAGTAGGCTTCCTATGTAAAAGGTGTCGCCCCCTCCTTCTATAAGGAATGGGTGAGCAAAAAGTTAGGGTTGTGTTTTCGCCGCGGATTTGGTATAATAGTTTTCGTGCTAGGCGGAAGGGTCCGTTTCCCAATGCCGAAGTACACTAAACTCTAATCTAACTACAAATCAGGACTAGACCATGAATAAATTATTGGTTGCTGCTTGTCTCGCGGGTGCTTGCGTCGCTTCCGCTGCCGAAAAGGCTGAGACCTCTGAAACTGCCGCGCAAGGCGCTCAAACCGAAGATAAGTCCGGACTCACCCTTTGGGGATTCGGTAACTACGGTATCTACTCCGGCTATCAACTCTACGGATCGCTCGTGAACTCTGAGCCTACGCTTCAGGGCTACCTCGAGGGCAATGCGAGCATGCTCGTTAAGGGCGTTGACCTCGGCTACCTCGGTGTCGGCGTTTGGTCCAATACCGACCTGACCGATAAGCGCCGCGATTCGTATGGTAAGGCGTTCAATGAATGGGATTTCAATGTGCACTGGGGTAAGACCTTCTGGCTCGATGATGAACAGAAGTGGGGTCTTGATTACCGCACCACGGTCGTTTGGTACTACTATCCCCACCGCCGCCACAGCGCTTATCAGAAGACGGATACCACGATGGACTGGAACCACAGCTTCGCGCTCTTGAACCCGTTCGTCGTCCCGTTCATCGATGTTATCCATGAGTACCATGAGTCGGACGGCAACCTGCTTCAGTTTGGTTTGAAGAAGACTGTCGCGGTTAATGACGCGTTCTCCCTTACGCCAGCGATCACCTTCGTTTGGCGCAACCGCAACTATGGTTGGTGCTTCCCCAACTATGGTCTTGACTCCAACTATGAGAAGATCAACTCTTGCCTCGCGACGATGAAGATTGGCGTGGACGCGAACTATCAGATTTCGGAGCACTTCGGCCTCTTCGCGAAGATCGCCTACTGCTCGATCATTGATAAGGATTTGCGCGACGCGGCAGAGTTTGCCGCGGGTTCGAACTATGGTCAGTATAAGGACTATGCCTGGGGCGGCGTTGGCGTCTCGGTCAACTTCTAAGCAATTTCCTCTCTTCAGTAGGCTCTTCTGCTTATTGGGGTGAGGTTTTATGAGTTAAGCACTCATTTTTCGCATAGGGCGTGCACGGCAACGTGCACGCTTTTTTTTCGCCCCGCGGCAGATTCCCTATTGACTCTCAAGACCCAAATATGGTATAATATACGCCGTTTCTTCCCAATGGTGGGGAGGACGAAGCGAATGATTCGGGGTACTCCATCCTCGAACAAAGCGGATTAATCTAACAATCATGGATTGAAAGGAAACAAAATGGAAATGCCTACCTCTACCCTCACGGGTATTACGCTCAAGGATATGTTTGACGCTGGTCTTCACTTCGGCCACCAAACAAAGCGCTGGAATCCGAAGATGAAAGGCTATATCTTCGATAAGCGCAACGGTATCCACATTATTGACCTCACCCAGTCGGTCGAGCTTCTCGATGAAGCGGCGCAGTTTGTGCGCAACACGATCCTCGCGGGCAAGAAGATCCTTTTCGTCGCGACGAAGAAGCAGGTCGCCGAACTCGTGAAGAATGCCGCGACAGAAGTTGGGCAGTTCTATGTTACTGAGCGTTGGCTTGGCGGTACACTTACGAACGCGAAAACGCTCCGCTCGTCGGTGAAGCGTATGCGTCAGTTGCAGGCGACAGCGAAGGCGAATGGCGGACTCCTTTCCGAGCACAAGCAGGAAGCTTCGGTTCTCCGCCGTGAGCTCGCGAAACTCGAGAAGAATTTGACGGGTGTTGCCGATATGGCTGAGCTCCCGGGTGCACTTTTCGTTGTGGATGTCGTGCGTGAAGCGAACGCGGTTAAGGAAGCGCTCCGTTTGCACATCCCCGTCGTTGCGCTCGTCGATACCAATGCGGATCCTGAACCGATTGACTATGTCATCCCTGGCAATGATGACTCCGCTTCGGGTGTTGAGCTTATCGTTAAGGGTATCGCTTCCGTCATCAAGACGGCGAACGACGAATATAGCGCCAAGGCGGCGGAAGATAACCGCAAGCGCGAGGCGGATCGCAAGACCCGTGAGGAAAGTGAGCGCGCGGCACGTGCGGCGCGTAAGGCGAAGGCTCCTGCGCGGGATGGTGCGCGTAAGGCTGGCGCGAAGGCGGGTTCAATCGCCGCGAGCGTGAAGGCCGCTGCCCGTAAGGCTAAGGAAGAAGCCGAACAGAAGGCGAAGGCGGAACTCGCCGCGAAGCGCCAGGCTCCTGTGAAGCAGGCTGAAGCGGCAGTTGAGGCTTCCGCCCCCGCGCCTGAGGCACCTGTCGCCCCTGCCGCGGCTCCCGAGGCACCCGCCGCGGCACCTGAAGCTCCCAAGGCTGAGTAACCTATTAGAAGTAGAAAGGAATTTAGAAATGGCTATTACCATTCAACAAATTAAAGAGCTCCGCGAAGCTACCGCGGCGGGTATGGGCGCTTGCAAAGAAGCGCTCACCGCTACGAATGGCGATATGGGCGAAGCCGTTAAGTACCTGCGCGAGAAGGGACTCGCCGTCGCCGCCAAGCGCGTCGATAAGGAGTCCAAGCAGGGTATTGTCGCGCTCGCCGTTGCCGACGACAAGAAGTCCATGGCACTCGCCGAGGTAAACTGTGAGACGGACTTTGTGGCGAAGACCGAGGCGTTTATTAAGTTCGTGGATGACGCGGCGAAAGCTGCCCTTGAGGGTAAGGATGTCGCGACGGCACTCGAGGACGATTACAAGATGCTCCTCACCAAGACGGGCGAGAATGTTAAGATTCGTCGTAGTGAGCGGTATGTGCTCGAAGGGACAGGTGTCCTCTCGGGTTATATCCATATGGGTGGTAAAATCGGCGTGATGGTCGAGCTTGCTACGCCCTGCGATAAGTGCGCGGCTTCCGCCGAACTCGCTGAGGCGGCGCATATGATTTGCTTGCAAATCGCCGCGAATGCCCCGAAGTACATCAACCCTGAGGATGTTCCCCAGGCTGAAATTGACGCGGAACTTGAGATCAAGCTCAATGCGCTCAAGGAACAGAAGGGTAAGCTCCCCCCTGAACAGGCTCTCGCCGGTATCAAGAAGGGTATGGCGGCTAAGTTCTGTACCCAGATTTGTTTGACCAAGCAGGATTATGTGGCGGATGGCGACCTCTCAGTTGAGAAATACCTCGAGGGTGTTTCTAAGAACTGCGGTGGTGCACCTATCACCATTAAGCGATTTGTTCGTATGCAACTAGGCGCGTAAAGTGCTGCGGTGCATTTTTGTTTTCCTTGTTTAGTTGGGAGGCGCGGTATTTTTGCCGCGCCTCTTTTATCCCTCCCAAAATGCCCCTAAATATGGTATAATAGGCGGCAACAAATTGAACCGAAGTTTAGACTAAGTTGAGAATAGTCGTCTATAAGAATAATATGACTTCCGGACGCGGGGCGGACCGTGCCGTAGGGACACTTTGCGGTATGCTTTCGAGCGTCCATGACCTTACGCTCATTACGGGCGAAGGGGGCGAACTTTCTTGTCCTTTAGATAGGAAAGTTAAAGTTAAGCGTATTCCGCTAACAAGTGCCGCGCTTGTGCAGGCTTTGGCTAAACCTGATTTGATTATTTCGACGGGGACGGATGAGATTCGCGATTTGGACGCGGCATTTCCCGCGGCATTCCCTGCCCCAATCATCCAGCAATTCCACATTTACCCACCCAGTGCTTTTAAGCCGCGTCGCTGGATACGCAACGCTAAGATTAAACGCGCCCTAAGGCGGTGCGCGGTAATTCAGGTATTATTGAGCGAATACGCCGAAATTGTGCGCAAAATGCTCAATTATAAGGGAGAGGTTAGGGTAATAGGCAATGTAGCCCCTGAGGTTAAACCTTTGCCTGCCCCTAAGGGTGACCCCGTAATTCTTTATCCCGCCGCGTTCCATAAAGATAAACGCCAAGACTTACTTATTAAGGCTTTCGCTCTATTTAAAAAGAAAGTCCCTTCCGCGAAGTTGATCTTGGCAGGCAAGGGGAAAGTTAAAGAAATTGAACGCCTAAAGCGACTTTCTCGCAAATTAGGTGTCGCCGAGACTGTCTCCTTCCCAGGCTACATAGGGGATTTGCCCGCGGCATATTTGGACTCCACACTCGTTGCTTTCCCTAGTCGGGTAGAAGGTTTCGGACTCATCCTCATTGAATGTGCCGCGTACGGACGCCTCCTCGTGGGGTGTCGAGATTGCCTAGCAAGCCGCGATCTTGTGCCTAAATTAGGCGGAATTCTCGCGGAACCAACCCCTACCGCCTTAGCAAAGGCATTGGAGGAAGGACTCCGCGCGGCGGGTGCTTATAATGTCCCAAGTGCCGCGCTCGCGGCATTTTCCTATGATAAGATTAAGGGTGAATGGTTAGCGTTATGTGACCACTTCGCTAACTTTTCGCGCAAATAAGGCTCATTATGAATACGGAATGGATACTGCCTTTTGTTGTGCCGCACCGTACTTGGTGGTGGCCACGCCTCCCCAAAGAGCGTCCCACTGTTTGTATGCTGCATTCCGTAGGTGAGGATCTTTCCTTACCTGATTGCCCAGCAAATAATGTCATTGAGCCTGAAAAGTTGCGCGGCGTTATACGCCTTCTAAAGAAAGCAGGATATGAGTTCACAACTTTCGGCGCGGCATTTGGTGCGGGCATACCCTCAAATGATAAGAAACGCCGCATA
>CAVCAF010000124.1:0-5054 GCA_963600185.1 Azospirillum sp. 51_20
GCGTCGGGACGGTTTTGAAAAAGTGTCCCGACGGTTTTACAAAAGTGTCGGGACGGTTTTTGAAAAGTGTCGGGACACTTTTCCTTGCTTCTCCTTGAACGCGCCCTTCTTTCTACTTTGCCGCGCCCAAATTGCCGCTTAGGCGCGTCCCTTTTCTCGCTTGCAAACAAGAGCGCCCTAATTAGCGCTGGACGCGTCCGGAGCCATTGCCGCGGGCGAGGGAGAGCACTTCCGCCTCGCTGACGAGGTTGAAGTCGTGCTCAATCGTATGCTTAAGGCAACTTGCCGCGACCGCGAAGTCTATCACCTGTGCGTCATCCCATCCTTTCGCGAGTGCATGAAGCAAGCCGCCTCCAAAGCTGTCGCCACCCCCGACGCGGTCTACAATGCGCACCGCGTACTCACGCGAGAAGTTCGCTTTCCTTGTCGCGCCATCGTAGATCATCCCTGCCCAGAGGTTATCCGAAGCACTCAGCGAAGTCCGTAGGGTTATTGCGACTTTCTTGCACCCGAAGCGCGTGACGAGTTGCTCGGCGACGGAGGTATAGCCCGCCTTATTGAGTTTACCACTCTCAACATCCGAGCCTTCCCCGACAATGCCGAAGACATCCGCGGCATCCGCCTCATTGGCAATCAAGACATCCACGAATGGGACGAGCCGCGCCATGCATGCACCCGCTTCTTGGCGCGTCCAGAGTTTGCCGCGGTAATTGAGATCGCACGAAACCGTTATGCCGCGCTTCTTGCACTCCCTAAGCGCGTCCTCACAGATTATGGGCAAGTCCCCTCCGAGCGCGGGGGTAATGCCTGTGAAATGGAACCAATTAACATCCGTTAGTATCTTCGCCCAATCAAAGTCGCCGCGCTTAGCGAGGGCAATGGATGAGCCCGCACGGTCGTAGACGACCTTTGACGGACGCTGTGAGGCACCCTTCTCCACGAAGTAAACCCCGAGGCGCGGACCGCCCCAGACGACATCCCCCGTCGCGACCCCAAAGTGTCGCACAGCATTCCGCGCCGCCTCGCCTAAGGGGTTGTCGGGGAGTTTCGTCACGAACGAAACCGCGTTGCCATAATTCGCGAGCGACACGGCTACATTAGCCTCGCCCCCCGCATAACTCGCCTCAAAGCGTTCCGCCTGAACAAAGCGGTTGTATCCCTCAGGATTGAGCCGCAACATAATCTCACCAAAAGTGACAAAGTTCATAAGTTTTACTTCTCCTCTTATTAAGGGTTCTCTAGATTAGGCATTTGCCGCATTTTGCATGAGTTCATGGGCGACCGCGCTAATCTTATCCCACGCGCCCGCGGCAATCCATTCCTTATTCGTTAAGTTGCCGCCGACACCCGCGCCGACGCACCCCGCCCGCATGAAGTCCGCGACATTCTCGGGTGAAATACCCCCGACTGCCAAGAACGGAATGTGCGCGAGGGGCGCACGGACCGCCTTAACATAGCCCGTCCCCAGCGTCCCCGCAGGGAAAAGTTTCACGAACTTCGCGCCCGCATCCCATGCCGTGACCGCCTCGCTCGGCGTAAGTGCACCCGGCATCGCGACGAGTCCCTTCTCTACGCAGGAGCGTATGAGCGCGGCATTTACATTAGGTGTAATCATATATTCGCCGCCCGACTGGGCGCAAATCTTTAACTGCTCCTCGGTTAACACCGTCCCCGCGCCGACACGAAGCGTCCCCGCGAAGTGCTCACGGATTGCCCGTATCGCCTCGCCCGTCAATGCCCACGACGCGGGAGAGCGCTGGTCGAAAGTCACTTCGACAAGTCCTATGCCGCCTTTCGCGAAGGCTTCCGCCAAACGCAAGCATACCTCGGGCGTTTGCCCACGCACAATCGCGATAATTCGCTTCTCGCGTACTATCTTCTCTATTTCGTTCATATTATTGCACTTTCTCAGGCGGCGTAATCGTAAAGGATGCCCAAACGAGGGAGCCGGGAATCTGTGGCGGCATAAGTTCCACCGCGTTGAATGTCGGGTTCAGAACCTCCACAGGGACATCATATGTTAGATAGCACCCCGCGTCCCGCGGCCAATCGGCGAACATCTGCCATTCATTCTTTAGATTAACGCGCGACATATCAATCTTTCCCGCACCCGAACAAGGGACGATTACCGTATTAACGCGCACCTCGGGCTTACCAAGTGCCGCGGGATCCGTCGCCGCGTCAAAGGCGAGTTCAAGCCGCACACGCGAACCCGGCAGAACCTTGCCCGCGTCAAGGCGGACTGTTATGTTCTCTTCCATCCGCCCCATATCCATGCCCATAAATGGCAGCTTTAACGGAATCGGCAAAACACTGCGCGTCGATTCGCCCGGAATCATATTGGAGCTGGAAGTCCCAAACCGCCGCGGCACTTTCGCGAGTGCCTCTTGGTCGCCCACAATCGGCAGGTAGGTCTTGAGGAGTTCGCGTCCCTTATCTTTCGGATTCGAATAAAGATAGCATTCATTAAAGGTATAAATACCATTCGCCCCCCGCGCAAGTGCCGCGGCGGCGCCCCCATAGAAGAAGGCCTTATTACTAAAACTGCCGCTTCCCGTGCGCCAACCTGGACGCGTTGAGGTCTCGTCCGAAACGCAATAGTTAATCCATGTATCCTCCCCGACGAGTCCACGCCAGAGGGCAATGGGCACAGAAAAGTCATTGCCGCCACAGAAAAGCGACAAGGTCAGCATATCCACACAACCCGCCTTCTTCCATGCGGCAACATCAAAGCCACAATTTAAGGCACTCTCAGGGTTCGTCGGCACACGGTGCGCGAGGCGAATGTGCCGTCCCGTACGCCGTTCGGTCTCATCCGCGAGGGCACGCACCTCCTTCACAAACCGCGTCAAAATGGCGCGTCCCTCAACTTCAGAGCCTGGCTTAAAGAAGAAGCCCCAGCGGAGCCAATCCAATTCAAGTCCGTCCATACGCTCGCCCCACTTCGCAAAGATTTCCTTTACGAGCGCGAGGTGGTGTGCGTAGACTTCGGGAATCGCGTAATTGTACGAGCCCTCCCAACTACGCTCCGACCGATACGGTGCGCGGCGCCATTCGGGATGATCGCTCCACATCTTCGAATGCCACTTCGCGAGGCGCGAGGGCATACCCTTAACCGCTTCCTTGAGTCCGTGGGAATCGTTCATGCGCATCGTGAGCCACGCTTCCATGCCGCGCTCATGGGCACGGTCAAGCCAAACGGCGAAGTTATCAACTTTACGCGCGGCAAGAAGCCTTAGTCCGTTTAGGTAGCGACTGTCGCCCTCAATATCACGGAACCTTTCCCAGACCTGCGAATCATAGAGTGCCCTCTGTAAGTTCACGCAAAAGAGCATGCCCTTCACGCCGCCCGCCGCGGCATAAAAGTCGACAAGTGCCTGGCACCCTTCCACACTCATTTCCGCGTCTGGTCGCTCATAGAAATGCTGATTATCTTCATTTACGAATACCGTCGGCGCGGCGGCAAACACCGTTGACGCGGTAAAGAGAGTTGCTAATGTTATGATTTTCATAAGACTTTAGTTGATTAGTTGTTGTTAAATTAGAATAGGTCCACCAGTACCTTCGTACCCGTTACGGCGACGGCAATCGAAAACACAAATGCCGCGCCAAGTAGGATATTAAGCGTTGCCCCCGCACGATGTTCGCCCATGACGCGCTTACAATTCACGAGGTAGGTAATCGCCGCGACAGTCAGTGGCAACACAAAGACATTCGATATTTGCGCGGCGATTGTAACCGCGACAGGGTCGCCTCCAAGTGCAGGCACAACGAGTCCCCACGCCGCCGCAATTATGCAGACGATGCGGAAGAGTGGTGTCTTCGTTTCCATCTTGCCGTCCCGCCAATCGCCTATCAAAAGCGGTGCGACCATGAGAATCGGGAAGACCGAAGAAAGCCCCGCCGAAAGCGTGCCTATCATGAAGATAGCGACCGCGAACCGCCCCGCCAGCGGCTCAAGCGTCGTCGCCATATCAAGTATGCGCTCAATGCCGCGTCCCTGCGAAAAGAGTGCTCCCATCGCGACGACCATAATCGCACCCGATATCACGAACATCAGCACCGCCGATACAATCGAATCGCGCTTCTCTACGCCAAGATCAGCAACGCCCCACCCTTTCTCACGCACGATTAACGGACGCGTCACGAATGTCGGTGCCGCCATAGTCGTGCCCACAAATGCCGCGAGCATTAAGAGCGAGGCACCGTCCGTCGGCAAGAGGGGCAGCAACGCACGCTTTACCGTCGCCGCGTCTGGCCAAGTGACGAATATCGAAGTAATGAAAGTAAGCATCATTAGAAAGACGAAAAACGCGAGCACCTTCTCAAAGAACGAATAGCGCCCCACCATCATAAGCGCGACCATAATCGCCATAAGGCAACACGCGACAGGGAATGCTCCAATCTTGAGTCCGAACGCCTCACAAATCGCACCCGATGTCAGCGTCATAATACCCCCAAGGCAGGTGTACTGTCCGAGGACGACCCCAATGAACACAAGTGCCGCGATTACCTTACCGCCACGCGGAAGAAACCGTATAAGCCCATGTAAGGATGTCTCGCCTGTCACCGCGGCAAAGCGTCCGTATGCCGTCATCAGCACGCCCGAGAAAAGGCATGAGAGCGCGAGCACCCAAAGGAGTCCGAGCCCATAATCCGCACCCGCCTTAGCCATAGAGGTGACGGATCCCGTCCCGATCGTGTAGCCAATCGCGAAAATGCCAGGCCCAATCGCTGAAAGAGCCATCCAAAGTCGTTTCTTCATCATAGAGTAGTCATTCTATCGTTTACGCTCTCGCATACACCCTTGTACACAAGAAACGACACTATTATACACTTTTCGCGGCTCCCAAGTCAATCAAAAGTTCAATTGTCAAAGATCAAAGTGGCTAAGGCGAAGCGTTTCCGCTTCGCAACCTAACCTCACGGACCTACTGGGTACTCACCGCGGCACATCGGCGTGGGGGCGTTAGGTTGCGGAGCAGAAACGCTCCGTCTAAAGAGACACTGTCTCGGGCACCCCGAGACAGTAGAAACGGCACCCCCTCTTACGC
>CAVCAF010000125.1:0-5050 GCA_963600185.1 Azospirillum sp. 51_20
AAGTTAGAAGTCGCTTCATTTTTTGTATAAACTTCGCTTTTCGCGTAGGTGTCGGTTTTCGCGTAAGCCCCGACATCGGCGGCGGCGAGGGTGATATCAGCGGAGAGGGCTTTGCCGTTAACCTTGCGTGTCGTGGGGACTGCGCCGACTTCAGCGGCGGTATAAGTGGGCTTTGTTTTCGCCTTTGCCCACGCGCTGATGGTCGGGTCACTCTCTACTTCGTTGACATAACTATCAAGGAGAAGTCCAAGGGCAGGGTTTGCGCTTGAGGAGAAGAAGGTGTTTGTGGTATCAATGAAGTTAAGATTAGAGAAGCGCGAAGAAATCGCCGAGACATCCGACGCGGTGAGGGTGACATCAGAGGAGAGGGCTTTGCCGTTAACCTTGCGTGTCGTAGGGACTGCGCCGACTTCAGCGGCGGTATAAGTGGGCTTTGTTGTTGCCTTTGCCCATGCGCTGATGGTCGGGTCACTCTCTTCTTGGAGTGCTGAGAGGGCTTTTGATCTTACAGTCGCGTAGTCCGCGGGGGTGGCGGCGGCAATCTTAGCGTCAACTTCAGTTTTCGTGTAGGTGCCGACTTCAGCGGCGGTATAAGTGGGCTTTGTTGTTGCCTTTGCCCACGCGCTGATAGTCGGGTCGCTCTCTTCTTGGAGTGCTGAGAGGGCTTTTGATTTTACAGTCGCGTAGTCCGCGGGGGTGGCGGCGGCAATCTTAGCGTCAACTTCGCCTTTGGTATAGCTGTTAGTCGCGAGAAGCCACGGAGCATTGAGAACATCAATTTGCGCGAAGTTCAGCGACTTAACGGGCAATTCTACCTCGTTAGGGGTCGCGCCCGGGCTTGAGCGAAAGCGCAGGCGGAAGGGTGCGCGCCAGTTTTCACCCGGTACGCCTAGAAAAGCGGTAATATCCGCCGCGCCTGGATCCATCGCAGGGATGAAAGTCGCCGACACTACATTATTAGAAATCGTGGCTTTCGTCTGCCACCACGCTTCAGCCATGCCGTTTGTCTGCCAGCAAAGGAGCGCGTCCCCCGTTAATTCAAGGGGCTTGCCGCTGGCTTGAAAAGTGGCTTCAAGGGCGAGTGTTTCGCCGTGATACGCGTCAAAAACATTGACGCGTGGGCGCGTGGAGTCAACGACCCACGCGATCGGAACGGCGGCGAGGAGAGCAATAAACGACATCGCTTAACCCCCCTTAGCTTGCAGAAGTCATTGCGACGGAGAAGAGATCACCCGTTGAGGCGATATTCGCGGTAAAGCCAATTTCGCCCGCGCGGAGGGTATCCGCGCCCCAGTTGAGGGGACCTGTGACAAGCGCGGCACTCTTGAGGGTGACAGTTAGCCCGCCTGTACCTGTAATTACGAGGTCAGAACTGGAAGCGAGCGATGAGCCGCGCCCCTTAGAAGCGGGCAAAGCGGCGAGGATTTGGCTCTCGCTTAAGCCCAACGGGGTACATTTCGCCGTGACAGTCACGCCCGAGAGGGTATAATCAATCGTGCCTTGGCTGTCGGTCGTCACGGGGCTTGTCGCCATATCCACGGTGATTGTCCAGCCGTCTAGGGTGTCGGGAATGGAAAGCGAGCCGTAAGTAGCGGTATAGTGCACGCCTGTCAGCCCTGTACGCGAAGGCGTGCCGTCCGCGTAAGTCGCGGCGGCGACTTCATAGAGGGCTTTCGTCTCGGAGGGGAGCTTGCCATTCGCGACAAGGGCGGTGAACTCTACGCCGCCGAGGGCGGTTTTGACTGGCGAAAGTAGGAGGTCGGGGCATTTAGTAAGTGCCGCCGCCTTAAAGGTCACTTTCTGCCCAGCCATAGAGGAGATGACAAGCGGCTGGTCGGTAGAACCAAAGAGGGAAGTACCAAGGACAGGCTTTTGGACATACGCGGGATAAAGTACGCTGAGAAGCCCTGCCGATATAGAGCCGACGGGCGTTAAGGTGATACGCCCGATTTGGTCGGTCTTAATCGTATCAAGTTTACCCGCGACAGATGAGGAGATATCAGCGGAAGCCGAATCAATTTCTGCCGTAATACCCGACGCGTCATAAAACTTTTGAGACGCGAACGAGACGGTGCCGGGACCGCGGACGATAGATTGACGAGTTGTAGCCATAGTAGTTTTCCTTTATTTAGAGGGTTGTAGTTATAGAAAGGCGAACCGTGACAGAGACAACGCCACTGCCGAGGTCAGTCGGTTCAGAGATAGAGGGAGAAGTTAAAACGCCATCGCCCGTATCAAAGAGCTTGAGGGACTTAGCGATTTCTTGCGCGGCTTGTAAGAATGTCGGGCGGTTAGGGGTTTCGCGATTGAGGAACGGATCCTCAATAACCGAGATGACGATAGACGAATCACCATAACAGATTGCCGCGTCAGGGGCTTTATCGGTAAAGGAAACCGTGCCCACGACTACACAGAAGTTGGAGCGGGGCACTTCTTCCTCAATTTGGGCAATGACATTGCCCTTTTCTTCTTCAAAGATAGGTAAATCTTTGAGAATGGGAATCTCACGCACCCGCGCGGCAATTTTGGCTTGTAGGGCTTGTAAGTTCATAAGCCAGCCTCATTTTGGCGACCGAGCAAGCGACCGCGCGGAGAAAAGACGGGCCCCAAAAGCTCTTGAGAGCCCGCTTGCTCGTCATAGTCCTCGGGGGTGATTTTGCCCGCGGCAATCTCTTTAAAGAGGGCGAGCGCGTTATCATAGCCTGCGCGGCGGGCTTCGTTCGGGACGCGGTTAAAGCGTTTAAGGAGGTTATAAACCGCAACATCCATTGCGGGACCAATGAGCATATCTGGGAGGCACACGGCAGTAGGGGAAAGCCGCGCACGCCGTCCCGCGCGGATATAGCCACGCACGGAAGCCACAGTATTGGCGATCAATTGCTCAATGGTCGTGTCGTCCGCGTCCTCGTTTTGTCCAAATACGCGGATTTCTTGTTCAGATAGCGAGGCTTTGAAGTCATCGCGTGTGACGATTCGCCAACTCATAGTTAGTATTCCTTATAATAAGGTTAAGGAGAGGAATGGCGAGGGGGTAAGAAAGAAAGGTACCCCCCTCGCCATTTAAAGGCTTACGCCGAGACGAGCTGAATATAGCCAGGGGCTTTATTCGTAGTCGTGCGCGTGAGCGCGGCACCCAAGAGCGCGGCTACATTCATATAGCGCATGTTCTTACCGGGCGTACCATGTACGAAGGTCGTAATGGCGAGCCCCGACTTATCGTCCGTCGTCACGCCATACTCGGAGTACATGCCGTCAACTGCCTGTTCAATGGCGCGACCCGCGACCGCGATCGCGGAATCCGCGACGAGGAAGCCGACACCCTTCGAAGCGCTCTCAGCGGAAGCCGCCGCGACCTTCGCCGAGCAGACAATCGCCTTGATACCATACTTGCGCCCGAGGGCAGAAGCGATATCATCGCCAACAATCGCGGCATTCGCCGTGTTCGCGTCCAGCAAGTCGCCGTACACATCAGGGGCGAGAATCGCGACAATCGTTGCCGGGTCAATGTTGTTCTTCTCAGCAACGGCAATTGCCTTACCGAGTTTCGCGACCGTGAAGCCTGTCGCCTGCGCCGCCGCGTTGCCATAAGTAAGCTTACCGACGATAAGCTCCTCAATCTTACGCGCAATCGCGCGACCACCCGCGACACCACAATTGCGGGTGACGGCGCTCTTATCAACTTCCAAGAGGTCGGTATTACCGATCTTGTAAGTGACTTTCACGAGCGTATCAAGCGAGACTTTAACGGGCACAATCGCGCCGTCGGTCGTCTCGAAGTCGTTCGAGCTTTCGTTAAAGACGGTCGCGTCCCCCGAGAAAACGGGCACAGAGAGCGTCTTGCCTTCGCCCTGAAGTTCCGCCGAGAAGTCGGTGGTGAAGAGCGACGCGAGGGCGACCGCGCGCTGGGTTTCCATAATAGCCTTAGCCGAACCGAGGATAAGACCTGGAGAGGTTAGGGATGTTGCCATTTGATTTTTCCTTTATTAGGGGTTAGTGGTTAGAGACTTGAGCGAGTTCCTTCGCGTTCGCGACGGCAAAAGCCGCCAATTCTTCAGCCGTGCGGCAGTTGGCGAGGCGTTCTTTGACGCTCGGCGTATCCGCTGGGGTCTGTGCCGAATTGGCAACAATGCGCTTTTGGGGCTCGGCTACCTCGGGCGTTTTGACACACGCGAGGAAGGCAAGCGCCGTGTCGCGTCCGTTTTGGACATAGAGGCGAACAAAGTCTTCGCGGTTGGCGATTTTCTCTTTGTTCTCCTCGGCGAGGGCGGTTGCCTCGTTTTCGAGGACTTTGGCATTCGCCTCATCAACGGACTTTTTGAGCGCGTCAATGGCGGCGAGAATGTCATCCTCACTGGCTCCCGGGGTTAACCCAAGAGCGGAGATGATTTTCTCCATGTGATTTTCCTTTTTGTCCTCAACGCTGTTAATAACCGTACTCTCGCGGTTGAGGACGCAGGAGACGGGGAGATTGGGGCGATTGGTGAGGGCGATAGAATCTAAGGTTAAGATGTCGCCTTCGTTTGAAAGGGTGAAGACGGGGGAGACAAAGCGATATTCACGCTTTGAGAGGGCTTCGCGCCCGAGGTCTGTTAAGTTAAAGTCGGCGACAAGTCCGCAATCGGGGTCAATTTGTAGGTTAGTCGCCCACGCGAAAGCGCGGGTTGAGCCGTTCATAGAGTCGTGATCGACATCTACGAGAAGCTCTTTAGCGCCTTGGGCTTGCCAATTGGCGATAATACGGTTAAACGCCGCCTCATTTAGGACTTGGGTTATGGGCTTAGCTTTGCCGTCTAGCCCCTTAAGCGTACCGGGAAACTCGCCGAATGGGGCGATTTGGACGGTTAGGGGCGTACCCTCGGGGGGCAACTGGGTTATTTCTTGGCGGTTATTAGGCATAGTAGAGGACTCCTTTTAAGGGGTTGGCGGATTTTAGTCTGCCGCGGCAGACTAAAATACCCTGCGTGAGAGCGTTTAAGGGCAGAACGGCTGACACCTCGTTTTTTTTCGATTTTAGAGGGGGTCTAGGGTTTGTGGTAGATTGCTCGTCTAA
>CAVCAF010000126.1:0-5020 GCA_963600185.1 Azospirillum sp. 51_20
ACGACGACCTTCCCACCGCGGCGGATTGTGAAGATGGGTGTCGCGCCAGGTACCATGGGCGCGGCAATCGACTGAAGCCCCGCGGGCACATCGTCCGAAACACTAATTACCGCGCCCTGGGGATCTTTCTGCTCAATCGTAAGTGTCGCGGGTGCTGTGAGCATAGCCGTCATATAGACATTATCTTTTACATCGTTGTGCACCTGAAGAAAAGTATCGCGGAAGTCGCTCCACTTCTTGGACGACTCAGGCGAGAAAATCTTCGTGAGATTCTTTGAGCGCGGACGGTACGCGGCATAGATCTTATCTTGGATAATCGCGGGATACCTTCCGCGACTCTTATACGCCGCGACAAAATACGCCGTTATATCAAGATACGCCTCATCGCGGCATGCCCAAATGCGACTCGCGAGTGAATGGGGCAGTCGGCTATCCCATCCGCTTAAGTAAAGCCCCGAATCTTCGCCATTATCATTCCACGTGACGACCTCCACGAGTTCTGGCTGATTCTCAACAATGGTCTTCCACATTTTGGCATAGCCCGCGACCCCTTGGTAGTCGCGCAAGTTTGAGCTATTGTAGGCTGGGCAGGGGCCCGCCATATAGATCTTATTGTTCTTAAGTGCCGCGAGCCGTCCCGCATTCAATAGGTCAACGAACTCCTGAGTTAAACTATCACATCCAAAGAAGAAGACACCATCGCAATCAAATGTCGGGTCGCGATAAATGCCGCTCTCCAGAAGATCCACCGTCGTATACATCGGGTTGCCATTAACCTCAAACTGGGGTACGATTAAATAGTCGCCCACGCCGCGTTCTTTAAGAATTTGCCTAAATAGCGGATACTTATTGGCTTTAATTGTACTGCCCGCCCAACCCGAGATGAAGGGACGCCCCGCATAACGAAAGAGGTTCGGGTGGTCGTAGTAGCGTACGCCCATATCGGGATGGTTGCCCCGCGTTACTGTATCCTTTGAACCATCGGGCGAAAAGAAGACTTTGAAGTTCGTACCCATACTACGCGCCGTCTCAAAGATATTGGACGCGGCACCCATGTAGCCCTCATTCGGAATCCACTCGCCCGTTTTCGCGTCCTTCTTCTGCCAATTGCCACAATTGAGAGCCCAACCCTCAATGCCATAAAGCTGGGCAATGCCAATTTCCTTACGGTAACTGGCTTGAGTTTGAAAGAAGCAGGTCATGTAGTGCGCAAAAACTGTCCGTTCGCCCTCCACGGCCTCACCCGCAAACCCAGTCGCGAGCGCGGCAACAACAAGAAACAACTTATTCATCTTTACTCTTTCTTTATCTTTCTAATTGCGCGTTACTTTACGCGCTTAACATCAAACTTCTCAATTCTCACGCCGCGCATACCCCAGCAAGAACTGCCATCGCAGACAAGCCACAGTATTTCATCCTTCTTAAGCGGAACTTTCGCCGCGGCTAAGGCAACCGTCTCATCTTCTTTAACGCGGGCGGACGCTAGTTGCTGCGTCCCTTTCTCGAGCGAAAGACCTATAAAGGACTCGCCCTTGTCGCCTGTGACGGACGCTGTAAACGAGTAGACACCCGTCCGCGGCGCTTTCCAACCAAGCACCATCAGGCACTCCTGAAGCGGCGAAAGCGCGACGACTCCATTCGTTGAGACATTACACGCGCCACCCTTGCCCCAGGGATTCTTCACATAGACTCCAAAAGCACGCCACTTAAGCGCATCGCCACACCAGTCCATCAAGGGATAGTCCCCGTCATGGACAACTTTCTGTTGCGGGCCGAACTTGTAGCCGACATACCACCGTGCATGACCTTTCTTATCCTTAAAGGGATTGCCCACAAAGGTCTCATCCTTCAAATCCGTTAAGTGCCATGTATAGCCTACACCATATCCCGCCTTATCTTTCACAAGCGGATTCGTCCGATCGCGGAACTCCTGAAGATTAGTTCTGCCGTCGCCATCAGGGTCGGCGTTCGCATCTGCCGCGGTCGCTGTACTCATACGCGGGAAGTTGCCAAAGTAGACCATCTCCCACCAATTCGGCAGCCCGTCGCCATCCGCGTCCGCATTCTCCGTATAAACATAGAGTGGCTCATCAGGGAAGTCAAGTTTCCATTCCTCCTCATAATTTGAACCATATGCGGCGAGTGGATAGTCCTCACGCCAAGCCTGCGCGGCGACGACTTCGGGGCAAGTCCACTTAAGAACATCCGCCCCCTTCCGCGTCACTTTGATCTTAATCGAACCTTCCTTGAGCGGGAACTGCTTGAATGAATAGCCCGCGGGCGCATCATACTTGCCATAGCCCGCGACAACAATTTGCGCAGGCTCCGTTAGAAAGAGGTCTATCTCAAGCACGGTTGGACGCGCCGCACGCCGTGCGAGATAAGGGTAGGTATCATCCGCCGAAACAGCGCGACGGAAGACGGCGTGCACTTCATCCCTCTCAATCTTTGGCTCGCGCCCCATCTTCCACTTCTCAGCCAAATGGCGGTTGACGCGCGTCACCGTGTAGCTATTGCAGTAGGTCGGTGCCATGGACGACTCCTCGCCATAGTCGTTCCAAGTGACAAACTGCAAAAGCCGCGAACCGTTCCGCATGGCCGCGTCCCAGTTCCGACGGAGATGATTCAGCCCCGCGTCCGTAATGACTCCACCCATCTTGTTTGAGTACTGAAAGAAAAGCGGCTGACTCCATTCGCCACGGACATCTTTTACGCCCGCAATAAGATTCGTGTTCATGCCCCAATTGAGGTCTGTACCGAGGAATCCGCCGACCGCGTCAAATGTCTTGCCTGCCCAGCGACCAATCGCCGCCATTTGCTCGGACGACGCATCACGCTTATTCGCCATCGCGTCAATTGAGCCGTGCAAGAATACAGGGCATGGCAATGCCTTACGCCATGCCGCCCACGCCTCCGAAACACGTGCCTGCCAAGACTCATCCGTCTCATCTTTTATGCGCCGCACAATCGAATCTGAGTAATAGCCAAAGAAGAGCGGATTACCGTCAAACCGTGCGAGATTGGGCGAGTCGCTATGCTTAAGGACAAATTGTGCCGTTTTGATGTATTGCTCAAGCATCGTACCATCGTTTGGTCCATGCGGATGACAACTCGGGTCAAAGCAAACAGTCAACCCAAAGTCCACCTTCATCTCTTCTGCCGCGGTGAAGAAAACATCCAACTGTTGTCGTGCGCTATCACCACCCGCCCAAGCGTCAAAGGCGAATCCGTCAATGCCTGCACGCTTAGCACGGCGAATCTCAAGTTTAGCATTCGCGAGCGCATTCGTCGTATAGCCCTCAGGCAGAAGCGGCCAATTCACAATACGCCCACCCACAGCTTCACAAGGATCCTTCTTAGCACACGCGAGGCGTTCCGCTCCCGACAACTTCGACTTCTCGCGAAAGTCATACGGCAACGCCCCACACGCCGCGGGCCAACACCCCATAAAATGCGCATAAACCTTTCTGTCTTTCTGCAATGGTAAGGCGGGCTGGCTCTTACTCTGCGCCTGCCGCGTTTGCCTCACATAAAATCCTCCTGCCGCGAGGGCAAGGAGGACTACGCATAATACAACTTTCTTCATCTATTCTGTTAACCGCCTCTTTAACGGACGCTAATGAGCATGCCGACGGGTATTGGGGCTGTATAGATAAGGCTCTTCTTATCCGCGGAAATCGTGATAGTACCAGGGTTCTTCGCCGAGTCTACAAACACCACATTGTTCGTGAGCTCTTCAATTTGCGTATTGTAATATGTGCCATAGACATTCCGCCGCGTTTCCTTAGATTGCATTAGCGCAATGCTTTCTTTTGGATGCTTCTTATCAAATGCCTTCGTCGTAAGTACGAGCGCGACCGGACGCGACACGTTGTTCGTTGATGATGTGAAGGTCGTGTTCGCGTAGACAGGAGCACGCGCAGTGCCTTCCGCGTCATGGTATCCCTCAGCAGGAATCTCAAACTCAATATGCGCACCATAGCTGAAGCTAATCGCGCCACCCGCGTCCGTACCCGTCGTCTCCACACGACTCAACGGCCCCACAATGCGCAGACAGTTATTCGAATACGCTGAATAGCCACCCACTTGCACATCGCTGACCGTTACTGTGCCATTGTCTACGAGGAGCGTACTGTCGCCGAAACAGTCGTCTCTCATATTCGCGTGATGTCCAATTTTCGCCGAGCCAGTTGCAGTAAGCTGTGCGCCATCGCAAACCGAAATGGACGACCCACTCCGAATGGACAGGTGGCTTTTCGCCGCGAGCACGGCTTTATTGGAGATGACGACATCCATACCTGTCAAGGAGCACGAGCCATTATCGCCATAGCTTTCAGAATAGCCAAATGAATGCGTGCCACCGTTAAGAAGGAGATACCCTCCCTGTTGCGAGCGCAAGGCACCACCCATCTCAAATGTTGAGCCGTCTTCAAAGACTAGGTCACACGCCGCCTTGCATTGCAGGCTCAGGTCACCCTTAAGCTTGAGCTTGGATGCCCGCGCCGTAAAGTTGATGGGTCCGCCGTCTTCGTTGTTGATCATCAGCGTGGACAAGTCCCAAGATGCGCCGTTTAGCAGTTGGACATGACTCATCGTATTATTCGCCATCTTCGCTTTCAACGCGACGGAGTAAGACGATTGCGTCACCGTAAGCGAAGCGTTGTCAAATATCAAGTTGACAGCAGCGTAAGCATCATACAAACGATTCATAAAAAAGCCGCCCGCGTCTTCGTTTGGCTGACCATATATCTTCGTACCTAGAGCACTACCTGTCACCCGCACGGCTCCGTTACTGAATATCAAGGGTGAGGCTTCTGCCACATTACTGTCGCTCTTCAGGCTTAACTGATTCGTAACCGTCAGCGTATGCGAGTTGAGATCAACGAGGGCGCCGCCTTTCTTCGATGAACCAACAGAGTAAATGAAGTTTGAGACAACGGCATCCGAAGTCAGCCGCACGGTCTTATATCCGCTTACACCCGAACCCTCGAAAAAGACGCGATCCGCCGCGCTAGGCCCC
>CAVCAF010000127.1:0-4960 GCA_963600185.1 Azospirillum sp. 51_20
AAGTTAGCCTTGCTCGGGGAGAACATGCCCCCCAACCACGGCACAGTTCAATAAAATTCAATTGTCAAAGATCAAGTTGCGTTTTTAACACAAAGATAGCAAAGTTAACGCTAAGTTCGCAAAGAGTTTTCAACTAGAGCAAAGTCTTTGCGTTGAACTCAGCGTCAACTACGCCGCGAGCTCCAGGTCTAACGCACGCACCGTTTACCGCGACGGAACTTGACGCGCATTGCCGAGCTCTACAATCCTTGTAAGTGCAAAGTTAAAATAATCAACATCCCTTCAGAGAAGGAAGGGATGTATGAATTGCGCAAGAGCAGCTTGCGAATTATGCATAAAAACTGTTGCGCGTAGCGCGTTGCGGTAAGAGCCCAAGTTATGCTATAATATATTTCAACTCGTGAGTGTCCGCTCGAATGAGTCGCGGACTTGAGAAAGTTGTTGAATAAATGAAGAAATATGCATTAGTTGTTGCTTGTATAGCATCTTTCTGGACAGTGAATGCTGCTCCTGAACATATGTCACTTACGGCTTACTCGCTCTTGACACATGACGGGCGACGGCTCGTGTCGCGCCTAGACGGTACGAATACGGTCTTTTCGCTTGTGCCGACGAATGCACTTCCAGTGGGATTGCCACCGTTACGGGAATTGACGATTTATGCCGTGAAAGCGACGCATACAGATATTGGTCTTCATAACTCGCAATATATCCAGCGCCATGGTAGTGTCACGCGGATGGATGAAGCGCGGCAGTTAATTGCTTCCGATCCTGCGGATGATGATCCAGGCGCGTTTCGATACATTGTTGAAGGTGCTTGGTTTTGGGGAAACTATCCGCTTGATAAGGGTGAGGATACCGCACGAAGTATTGTCGCGAATGAGATGCGCCGCGGCAGACTTGATGTGGGCGTATCTTGCGCGGGCAACCATACGCAACTTTATGGGTTTGAGGAGCTCTTTCGCAGTGCTTACACAAAACGCGAACTTGAGACGCGTTGGGGCATTAAGTCGCGCACAATGTTGATGACGGATAATCCTGGTATGAGTTGGAGCCTTGTCGCGCCGTATGCCGCGGCGGGCATTGAGAACATTCTTTTTAGTCCAAATCAATGGAATCCGCATCCGTCAACCATTTGGGCACAGAATGATTCTATTGTAGGTGCAATATGGAATCCTGACGCGGGTGGTGGTGGCAATCGCGTAGATGTCCGTTGGGCTTCATCTATCCCTATGGTCTTTTGGTGGGAAGCGCCAAACAGCTACTCACGACTCCTCGTTTGGACGAGTACGCACTATGATTTTGGCGCGACGGCATTTGGGCTCCGCTCAACATGCCCTACGAATGAAATTCTGTCCATTGAGGAAATTGTGCCTATTATGGCGCGGCAATTAAGGCGTCTAGAAAGGCGCTATCCGTATGATGTATGGCTCTTGTCGGACTACGGAGACGACGAAGTACCCACGATGCGTCAGAGCAACCTCTTCCGTGAATGGAACAAGAAATGGAAATGGCCGCAATTGCGCACCTGCGGTAAGCTTGACGAACCTTTTACGCGCTTAAAATCCAAATGGGGCGATAAGGTGCCTGTTTTGCGCGGCGAAATCACGAGTGGCTGGCTTCAGCACGCGGCGAGTACGCCAGAGTTGCTTGCGCGTAAATTTGCCGCCGACCGTGCGTTGCCGCTGGCCGAATCACTCGCCGCGGTAGCCTCTATTGAGAAGGGCGAAGCCTATCCCGAGCAAGCCCTTAACCGCGCGTGGAATGCACTTATTTTGAACGATGAACACTCTTATGGCACGAGTGGCTATCAAGGTAGGCGCGTTTTTGAGACATGGATGCAACATCGCGACTGGATTGAGCGCGCAGAGAATGTCGCTTCAAATACTCTCGCACGCGTTGGGGCGGCGCCACAACCAAAAGAGCCGCTCTTACCTTGTTTAAATGGCATTACGGAGAATGATTGGTATCGCCTTGTCGTGACGAATGGTGTCGTCTATTCGCTTTATGATAAGGAACTTAAGCGTGAACTACTTGAGGCACCCGCGAATGCGTTCCGTTATACGCGTGATAACCATAAATCGTGGAAAAAAGATGCTGTTGTGGCACTTAGGGCGGAGGTGACTCGGCGTGTTTATCTCGCGCAAAACGAAAAGAAAGTGGTGCTGGAGACATCTTTTAACCATGCGCGAGATCTCTTTAATACGAATCGCTATGACCGTTTCGGCTATATGGCGTTTCCGTTTAAAGTGCCGAGTTTTCGCTTTGTTGCGCAATTGAATGGTCCTGTGATAAATCCTCTGCGAGATCAAAGTGGACTTACTACTGACGCGTATACTGCCGTTCGTGATTGGTGCGCGGTAGAGAATGATAACTTCGGCATCGCTCTTGTGCAAGCGGACTCGTGCCTAACGGAGTTTGGCGCAATACATCCCGACAAGACTTCGTTTGGGGGAATGGTTAAATCTTCAGGCATCTTCTGTTATCTCTTTACGGACTGGCTACAAATGCAGAATCCAGACGGCGCGAGTTTTAATCCGCGCTTCCGTTACGCGATTACCTCTTACGCGGGCACTTGGCAAGACGCGGACATCCCCGCCTTTGCAGAGCGTGCACTCGCAGAAATGGAGGGGCTCCCAACACTTGGTGAGGCGCTAAAGGGCGCAATTCAAATCGCCACGCCAGGCGTGCGGCTTTTGACAATGAAGGCAGCGGAAGATGGGCGCGGCTATATCGCACGCTTTAAAGAAACGCTCGGTCGTGCAACTCTAGCGTGTATTCGCCAAACACTTCTGCCGCGCGCAGCACTTACGCGTTGCACCCCTATCGAGTACGATTTAGAACCTTTGGCGATGGTAGAAGGGGACGGAACATTTAATCTCGCTTTAGAGCCATTTGGCTTCGCGACGATACGCCTTGATGATGGAAGACGACTTATTACCTCTTCGCCAGACACGTATGACGCGCCCTATGCTTATTCAGGCTTGATTACGCGTCCGCATGCGGGTCATGGCGAGAAGGACGGACAGCTCTATGTTCTTTGGGGCGTAAATGCCGCGCCCGACTTTGACCATGACGAACTCTATCGTAGCGAAAGGGCGGACTTTACTTGCGATACGACGACATTTGTCTCAAGCGTAACTAATGAAGCCCCCAACGGCATTTCTTATCGGATTATGCGTTATGAAGATCTTGGGCTTAAGTCGCATACGCGTTATTGGTATCGCATTGTGCCTGTCTTTAAGGATGGACGGCGCGGCACGCCTTCCACAACCTTCTCTGGGCTCACGCGTGAAGTAGGACTTTAAAATAAGGTGTTTCCTCATGAAGCTTGTTGAGTTTGTCCCGCCAACGCCCCATCTTCTGTGGCAACTTTGTAAGCAGATGGGCATAGACGATGTCGTTATTAAGGTGAACCCCGCGCGGACAGGTCTTGCCGACCCATGGAAGGTAGGGACATTAAAGACGATCGTAGCGCGGCTCGCCAGCGCTGGTTTACGCGTCGTTGCGCTTGAGGGCGACCCCTTTGACATGGCACCAATAAAAGAATATGGTGCACCGAATCGAACGGATGAAGCGCGTAGCGCGGCACTTGCACATTATCGCGAATTGCTAGAATCTATGGCGACGCTTGGGATATCGCTTCTTTGCTACAATTTCATGGTTGGACCTGGCTGGTCTCGCACAGGCATCCGTGAAGGGCGTGGCGAAGCGAAGGCGACTTATTTTGCTTGCACCGACTCAAAGGACGCACCTAATTCTAAACCACTTATTCTCGATAGCGCGGCCGTCTGGACGAATTATGAGCACTTCTTAGAGAATGTCCTTCCTACAGCCGAACGCGTGGGAGTAAGGTTGGCACTGCATCCAGACGATCCCTGCCTTGAGTCGCTCGGAGGTTTCGCACGCATCTTTGGCAGTGTCGCCGCCTATGATAGGGCTTATAAATTCGCACCAAGTCGCGCCAATGCCGTGACCTTCTGCCAAGCCAACTTCACACTCATGGGAGTCGATTTGGCTGAGACAGCGCGGCATTTTGCTAAGCGTATCGCCTATATCCATGTTCGCGATGTAGAAGGGACAAAAGAGGATTTCACTGAACTCTTTCATGACCAGGGCAAAGTTGACCAATTCGCGCTTATGTGCGTCTATCGTGAACTCGGGCTTGATGTGCCTTTGCGCGGTGATCATGTGCCAGAAATGGCGGGCGATAGCATTCTTGCGCCTAAGGCAGTACCAGGCTATACCGTACTCGGACGTCTCTTCGCGAATGGGTATCTCAAAGCCCTCCTTCAAGGTGCCCGCTCATAGATCGCTACCTGTGTATATTTACTTTATTCAATCGTCAAAGATCAAAGGGGTGTTTTTCAACGCAAAGATAGCAAAGTTAACGCTAAGAACGCTAAGACTATGCTATAGTTGAAGTTAGGAGTTGAAGTTGAAGAGTGGTAAAGTAACCAATTGATTATCAATTCCTTTCTTCAACTTCATACTTCAACTAAAGGAACGCCTTTGCGTCCCTTTGCGTCAAAAATCTTTGCGAACTTTGCGTTAAAACGCCGCGCCGTTCGTTAGACGACGGTGGTGCCGATGCCAGAGCCGAAGATTGAGCACCCCGAAAGCGCTCCGCCCGCGGCACCTGCTACAAATGGCCAAATGGCCTTCAGCGCGGCTTTCAACATGCCACGCCAATCTATGTTCAGTTTCATCTTTTAGTTTCCTTTCGTTTCTAGTTTAAGTCTCACCCGAGAGTCGCAGAGCTCGCAGAGAGGGGAATTGCCGTGTAGAGTTGTAGAATTGTAGAAAGATCTCTATCTCTACATCTCTACATTTCTACACGGCTATAAAAATCTCTGCGGTCTCTGCGACTCTGCGTGAGGTATTAACTACGCCGCGGCGACGGTGGGGGCGGGCGAAGCGTTTCCGCTTCGCAACCTAACCTCACGGACCTACTGGGCAC
>CAVCAF010000128.1:0-4931 GCA_963600185.1 Azospirillum sp. 51_20
GGCTTCTTCATCCTCTTCGTCCTCCTCGCGGTTATCGTCTCCGTCTCGGGGTGCGCCAATCCCAATACGGGCACTTGTACCGTCATCGGCGAGCAACTTGCGCTCCCCGAAATAACGGACGCTTCGGACTCAATTTCTGTGCGTGTCTATGAGACAATCAAGGGCGCGAGGGTGTGGACGGCTAAAGATAGCGTCGTCACCGTGGAGTACCACAACGCCTACACCAACTCCTACTTCGGCATGGTTGACACGACCTCTGATATGCGCTTGAAGGTAAAGGTTGAGCCGTGCGAAGTTGCCGCCGATTCTGTTGTTGAATCTAATGAATAACCGTGGTATAAATAGGAACAGTCAAATGAAAACTAAATTACTCGTCACCCTCCCCGCACTCCTCCTCACGGCGGAAGCCCTCGCGCTCGCCGCCTCGCAAGAGTGGGTCCAGAACTATGTCTCTAATTATGTGGCAAACTCCACCGCCGAACTCCAAATAAACGGCTCAGTTTACCGCACAAACAATAATGCTACCGTCTATTCTGTCGGTGAGGGCACAAATCGGGTTGTGCTCATCCTTGAAGACTACACCGACGCGGCGCTTCAAGTCACCAACGCCACCACCGCCGCGCTCGCGGATGGTGTCACTAATAAAACCCTCTTCGTATGGGACGGCGACCACTCCTACCTAAACCCACTAGGTACTATCACGGCAACAAAAACCAATATGGTTTATAATGGCGTAGGCTCTACCTATTCCGAAGAAACTAATCTACTTACTTTTAAAGGCTACTTTGACGCGCGACCTGTCGCCATTCAGCACTCCGTCTCCCTTTCTGTCACTAACTCCTTAACAAATGAGGTCTCCCCATGAAATACTCCTCTCTAGTCTCGCCGCGCGGGCGGCGTCCCGCGCTCCCTCCCCACCGCGCCCCCTCTCGTTTTGCCGCGCGGGCGGTGCCCCGCGCCCTCTCCCTAACCCTCGCTCTCGCCACCCTCGCCGCGCTCCCTGCCGCCGCCGCCATTCCCACCACCGCCAAAGAATGGTACACCCCAAAAGAAAACAAATGGGAAGGCAAAGACCAAGAAATCTTAGTTTGGGATGAAAATGGTTATGAGCGTAGTATCATAATCAATGAGAATGCCACAGTTGAAAGCGTTTTACGCGATTGGGAAAAAATAGATACTAGCTTATCAAATAAAATTGCACTAAAAGCCGCTATTGCGTTTTTAATCTCCCAAAACAACAAAAAGCGTATTGAGACGCTCGGCGAAAACCTTAACGCCATCGGGCTTTCTAAAGGTATCACCGTCACAGGCAAAGACCCAAAAGGCAAAGCCTTCTCTTATGTTATGTCATTCGCGGGCGGCACACTCCAACAAACCGCCAACTCTTCGGGCGGCATTACAATTGACGACCCAACCGCTTCGCATAACCTCGCCGATGACCGCACCCTTGAATGGAACGGCGACCCTAATAACAACCTCTCCCTTTACGGCGCTAACTCCCTCGATTTTGACACGACAGATAACAGCTTTTGGGCTGAAGTCGGCTGTTTCTTCCCTTATCTCTCATCGGGTTCGCGCGTCCTCAGTTGGGCTAAGTTCGGTGGCTATAACAAAGACATCTTCGCCGCCACCGATGAAAATTATAAACAACTAACCCTCAAAGGCTGGGAATCGGACGAAGAAACCGTAAGCCTTGCAAAACTCCTCGCAGACAAAAGCGAGGGCACGACACGTGATGAATATTGCGTACTCGCGCGTAAAGACACCACGCTTTCCTATCTCCCCCTCGGCGAGGCTCTCCTAAAAACAAATGTACTTGAAGCAACCGAAGCCTGCGACATCACACTTTCAGAACTCCTTGCCGCGCCGTCCTCCTCCATAGCGCATAAGTTCTTAGCCTTCACATCTGAAGGCAATCTCCACCATGTCCCCATCGGTACGGGCTTAACTAACACGACCGCCAATGTTAAAGGTGACGAGAAATCAATCTCTGTCAAAAAAGAAGACAGCACAGGCGAAAAGACGGTTTCTCTCTCAGGCTTTGAAAAAGCGAACGAAAACGCCGTTCCCGTAAAAAACAAAGCGTCCCTTAGTTGGTCTGCGCCGCCTGATAAACCCAGTCAATATCTCGGCTACAATAGCAATAAAGTATTCGGTTGGCACGACCTCGAAGCCTCCTCTAATGCCACCGTGAAGACGGATAATGTCACCGTTATAAAAGACCAGCAAGGCAACCTCACCCTTAAGGGCTACGCCAAAGCCACCGCGACCACCCCCCTCTTCCTCGCCAAGGCGTCAAATGGTGCGCTTACTTATCTGCCTATCGTCCTACCTGAAGACCCCTGCACACAAAAATGGCAGAATATCACCGCGTGGATAGGTACGGACGCGAAAAACAACGCGAAAACGCTCACCCTCCCAGAAACCTCCCTCACCGACTACCTCAAAACCCAAGGCTTCATCTACTCAGTGCCAACCTTCACCGATAAAGATGACTATTTCCATTTCTCGGTTGCCTCTGATAGTTCCATCACCGCCTCATTCAAAGCCCCAACCTCTTGGGCGGATGATTCCACAATCGAAGTGGACGAGCAAGGCAAGTACGCCATTAAAACAAGCAAAGAATGCGGCGTTAACCTCTCGGGGCTTCTGACCAATCCCGAAAGCGGTACACCGCACGCGTTCTTGGCGCTTGAGAAGGGATCGGGCAACTTGCATTATGTCGACCTCGGTAGCGGTATAAAAAGTGGAGTTCAGCCCGACAACATCTCTATTGTTTCAAATGAAACAGGGCTTGCTATCGCGGGCTACGCGGGCGCGTCCGCCGATACCGTCCTAACCCGCTCTTCGTCAGGCGTAGAATGGAAGACCCCCACACCTCAAACTGACGCTTCGTCTATCACCACCACATCAGATGGCAAACTTACCCTCAAGGGCTTCTCCGCCGCCGCCAACAGCTCTTTTTTGATGAAAAAAAACAATCAGGTAAGCTGGGTGTCTGGGTCTACTAATACGGTGGTTATTCTCGCTGGCGCTGGAATAAATGTCACTGATAATGGAGGAGGAGCAGTCACAATTTCCGCCCAAGAAACTAACCCATTATCACCTCAAAGTGCCTCATCATTAGAAGTCGTATCAAGCCTGCGCTATGACATAGAAACACATCAATTACAAAAGAAAACCTGCACAATATCCTTCTATGGCTCGGTTTCAAATGAAAGCGATTGGCAGCCCGTCTTTACTGCCGTTTCTCACGCGTCAGAACACACAAGCGAGGCAACAGAATGAAACACTCCACCTCCCCAAAGGTAGGGGCACGAGTCCCTTGCGCCCCGTCTCTCTCTAGTTTTGCCGCGCGGGCGGTGTCCCATGCGCTCCCTCCCCTACGCGCCCTCTCTAGTTTGTCTCTTGGCAGCTCTGTCCGCCGCCCCTCCTCCCGCGCCCTCTCCCTAACCCTCGCCCTCTCCCTACTCACCGCGCTCCCTGCTTTCTCCTTTCATGTCCAATTTGGCGCAAGTGGGAAACCACAATCCTTTGAGCGCTTAGGTCTTAGTAAATATTACGCAGACACAATTGAAATAGGCGCAGAGGCGGAAACGGTAGAGCCAGAGCAAACGATTATTTTGCGTAGTTATGATAATGGCTCTACCAAACAAAGTTTTCTTATCAATGTAAAGTTCAACGCAACCAACCCTTCATCGCTCATGTTCTACGATGAAACAGGCGATAATCCTTTTGAAACTACATTTGTCAATGGTGCCGCATTATATACCCCTGCAATAGGATATGTTGATTCATACCGCGACAATCGTATAATTGATTGTGTCTTCACCATGAGGGGCAATCCTTACTCGTTAATACTTAATGACACGGCAGATTCCTTAACCATAAATAATACAACAATTCCCGCGCGTTCTTCGAAGTTGTTAATTTTCCCTTTGTTTCTGAAAATGGAGAAAGTGGAGGGTATCGCGTTTTATGACCTTGACAGTGGAACCCCAATTGGTAGTACCGTCTATAACGCAAGAAATAATCGTCTGGGATACGATATAAATTGGAGTGGCAATATAAGAATTGCGAAAGATAATGGAACGAGTGCTACAAACCTTGTTTCATCTGAAAATCTTGTTTATGGCGACTTAAAGAGTGAAAATCAAAACCAAATCCTTTACGCCAAAAACGGAGAACCAATAAGAAGTTTCTATCAAAATATAGTCACAAATATAGCCAGCATTTATGTATTAAAAACGGCGTTTGTTTATTCTGATGAAAGTGATTCAAGTATATGTCCCAAAGCCTATATAAACAATGTCTGTGTTTGTAATGCTCATTCAAGCACGCATATTATAGGCTATGAAATAAATAACGGTTCTATTCTTCTTGACACGCGTTTAAATAGGTATTCTTTTATCTTCACAATGTCACTCATGGGATCCTCAGGGACAGTCACCCTTTCATGTTGGGACAGTGCTTTTTCTGATTATAATTCAGCCCCTGCAAATCATAAAGCCAGTGTAAGCGCAAGTTCCGCTACTTTTAAAATAACCATTCATGCTTTAACTGGCGAATGGAAAGTTGAGCCTTTATAGCCCCCTACCCCCCCCCCTACAGTTTGGCTCGTGGCAGCTCTGTCCGCCGCCCCTCCTCCCGCGCCCTCTTCTCTCCTCCCCTTTTTTTCGTCTTAAAAAGCGTTCTTTGCCTTTTTTAATCTTGTTAACATCCCAGTTTCTCCTTTGTTTCTTTTGCCCTAAAAATATGGTATAATAAAAGCATGAACAAAGGAAAGTTAGGTGTTGGAATATTTGTTGGAATATTTAGCCTTGCCTATGCTTTCTATGCTTCCCAAAAAGGAAGCATAGAAAGCATAGGCAAGCTGCGCCATTGGTTCGATCCCAGTCAGTCGCACCAAGTAAAAAATCGCTCTCACCCCC
>CAVCAF010000129.1:0-4796 GCA_963600185.1 Azospirillum sp. 51_20
CATTGTAGAAGTCCAGGCACCACTCCGCCACATTGCCGTGCATGCCATAAAGACCCCAGGCGTTCGGCTTCTTCGTATCGACATCTTGCGAGCCGGCAATCGATACCCAAACCATCCCCTCTGGATACGATCCAGTCGTACTGTTGCCCTCATACACCATATAATCGCCATCGATCTCATCGCCATAGCTGTAGGCGGTCGTCGTTCCCGCGCGGCAGGCGTATTCCCATTGCGCTTCCGTCGGGAGGTCAAAGTCGATGCCGGTCTTCTCCCGTAGCTTGCCAAAGAAGGAGTCGGCGTCAACCCCGTTCGAGCCGGGCCACTTCGCGCCGTCCGTAGCGCCGCGAATCATGTCGTAGGAGACATTATCGACAGGCTTCTTCTCGCCACCGTTCCCCGACGGATTCGACCCCATCACGAGTTCCCACTGTTTCTGCGTCGTCTCGAAGAGCGCCATGAAGAACGGCTTGGTCAGCGTGACCTTGTGGTTCTCTTTCGCTTCGTCCGAGGTCTGGTCGTCGCCCATGACGAACTCGCCCGCTTCGATGCGCTTCAGGACAAGTTTCGTCGTCTTGTATTCGTCGTGCGCGGCGAATCCGCCCTCCGGCTCGGTCGCGAGATAGGTGACGGGATAGGAGGTCGCGTCCGTTCCGCCCGAGAGATCGATGACGCAATATGTCGCCTTCTCGTAGGTGATGTACAATTCCGCATTCTCGAACGACTCCACGCCGTCCTTCGCCATGTTCCAGTAGATACGGTGTTTGCCCGCCTTTGCGCTCGTGTCGCCGAACAGCGTCTTCGCCGTGTAGCGGTGTGGGTATTCTCGCCAGTTGTAGAGAGTCACGGCAGGAGCATACGCCTCCACGCCGTCCAACACATTCTCGATGGTATAGTCGATCGCGAGGCCAAACGGCTCGATCTTCTGCACGGTAAGCCCACTGATCGTCAGCGGCGGCAGTCTGAAGTTGTAGGTGACGGACATCACCGCGTCGCCCGCGATATGCTCAATCATGTGCGCCCCGTTCACCGTCGGACGGTAGGCGATGCTGTCCGCCGTCGCCGACGCATCGCCAAATGCCTCGCCATCAACCTTGAGACTTGCCACCCCGTCTTCCGTTGGGCAGTAGTCAAGCGTCACCGTATCCCACACCGTCGAGCTGTCCGTGATGACGGACGCCGTCACGTCCTTGACTTCGTAGACGTTCGAGACCTTCTGCGGTGCGGCAAGCGCTATGCGGAAGCCGTAGATAATTTGACTTGTGGAATATGCGGTGTCACCACCTCGGGAGTACGATGTACAGTCGTCCGCATAATTGTAGTAGTAACTGCCGCCACGAAGCACCCGACGGACGAAATTATCCTGCGAGTTCGCACGACCCTTGGGATCTGTGCCGTAGGCAAGCGTGTTTGACCACCAGTCCAGGCACCACTCCCACACGTTGCCATGCATGTCGTAAAGCCCCCAGGCGTTCGGGGTCTTCTCGCCGACTTTGTGGAGAGCGCCGCCGGCGTTGCCCCTATACCATCCCGCATTCTTGAGATCGTCTTCCGTGTCGCCAATGTTGTATTTCGTCGTCGTCCCGGCACGACAAGCATATTCCCATTGCGCCTCCGTCGGAAGATCGAAGACAAGACCACCCGTCTTCGCACGGAGAAGCCCCACAAACGAATCGTCATCCACCGCATTCGAGGCAGGCCAACTCCAGCAACCCACCGACTCGCCGCGAATCTTGCTATAGTCAATCGCATTGACTGGCTTCGCCTCGCCGAGCGTCTCGTAGCCAGACGGATTCGACCCCATGATAAGTTCCCACTGCTTCTGAGTCGTCTCGAAAATCGCCATATAGAACGACTTGGTCAGCGTCACGCGATGTTCTTCATCCGTCTGGTCTTCGCCCATAATGAACGAGCCCGCCTCAATGCGCTGCAGGACAAGCTTCGATGTCTTATATTCATCCGTGTTAAAGCCGCCCTCTGGCTCTTCGTCCTTCTTCAAGACACCATACTTTGAGGCGGTCGAGCCTCCCGACAGGTCAATAACATAGTACTCGGGCAACTTCGAATAATCCTCTACCTCCTTCAGCGAAACTCCAATCGTTGCACCGTAAAGCGAACCAATACCGTCCTTCGCCATGTTCCAGTAAACGCGATATTTGCCCTCGCCGACTGACTGCGGTGCGGTCAGCGTTGTCGCCTGGTAAACGGTCGTGCCGTTCACCGTCGTCGCCGTAATTGCCGGCGTGTAAGTCGTCGTCGCACCTTTCATCGTCTCGTAAGAGTAGTCAATCGCAAGACCAAATGGCGCGACCTTCGTGACCTCAACCGCCGTAATCACTGGCGCACGCTCCTCCGCGTCATAAGTGACCGTGAAAGTGTTGCCGTCAATCGTGTATTCAATTATATTGCCCGAAACCTTTTCTGGCAACCACGCATACAAGCCGTCCGTCGGCGAAACCTCCTCACCGTTCACTGTGAGCGCCACCGCCGCGTCCGCAATCGGGGCGCAATTAATCACCAATTCGCCGCTAATCTCGCTTCCTTGCGTTAAGATATTCGCCGAAAGGGTTTCTTCAGTAGACACTAGTTTTACTTCGGAATAAGTCGCCTGAAGAGTCTGCGAAAGACGCAGCCCCGCACAAGTGAATCTACAATCGGGTCCATTCCCCCAACGGAAAGCTGATGTGCACTGCTCAGCCTTATTAATAATGCAACCGCCGCGTAGGACGCGCTGTCCGCTCGCGGCCTCCGCGCCCTTAGGATCTATGCCATACGCCAAATCGTCACTGTACCAATCAAGACACCACTCCCAATTGTTGCCGTGCATATCATAAAGCCCCCAAGGATTCGCGAGCCTCCTGCCAACATAGCCAGTAATATTACCCGAATTGCCTTTATACCTCATGTAGTCGCTTGCGATGGAATCATCATCACCAAAACTCCATGTCGTCGTCGTCCCCGCGCGGCAGGCATATTCCCATTGCGCTTCCGTCGGGAGGTCAAAGGCAAGCCCTGTCTTCGCACGCAACTTGCCGAGGAAAGAATCCGCGTCCACAGCATTCGAGCTAGGCCACTTCGCACCTTCCACCGTGCCGCGAATGTTGTTATATGAAACATTCTCTACAGGAGCGATATCACCGTCTTTACTGAAATACGACGGATTCGACCCCATCACGAGTTCCCACTGTTTCTGCGTCGTCTCAAAAAGCCCCATATAGAATGGCGCGGTCAATGTGACGCGGTGCGCTTCATTCTCTTGGTTGTCACCCATAATGAACGAACCCGCCTCAATACACCTCAAAACAAGTTTCGTCGTCTTGTATTCGTCTGTGTTAAAGCCGTCTTCAGGCTCGGACGCAAGATAGGCGACGGGATAGGATGCCGCGTCCGCTCCTTCTGTGAGGTCGATGACACAATACGGAGCTTTCTTGTAGGTGACACTAATCACCCCGCCCTCGAACGACTCCACACCGTCCGCCGCCATGTTCCAATAAATGCGATGAGAACCCTCTGCCGCGTTCGTGTCTCCAAGAAGCGTCTTCGCCGTATAAGTTGTCTCGCCGACCGTCAGCGTCACTTCTGGGACATAGCCCTCCGCACCCGCCATGATGTCACCCACAGTGTAGTCAATCGCGAGACCAAACGGCTCAACCTTCTGCACGGCGACTCCGCTCACCGTCAGCGGTGGTAGATTAAAGTTGTAGGTGACGGACATCACCGCACCATTCGCGATGTGCTCAATTGTGTGCGCACCGTTCACCGTCGGACGGTAGACGATGCTATCCGCCTTCACCACTACATCACCAAATCTCGAACCATCGACGGTAAGCCAAGCCATACCACCGTTCGTCGGACAATAGTCAATCGTCACCGAATCGGTCACCTCCGCGCCGTCCGCGATGACGGAGGCTGTCACATCTTTGACCTCGTAGACATTCGACATCCTCTGTGGTGCCATCGTTAGACGAAAGCCAATATCATCGTAGGCATCTTTCAGCGCAAAGTCACCCGTCCGTGCATAAGATGTCGCTCGCTCAGCAACATACTCACAACTGCCACCACGCGTAATCATTCGGTCGCTATTAATGAACGAACTGCCAGCGTCCGTGCCATAATTCAAATCGCCTATACGATCCAAACACCACTCCCACACATTGCCGTGCATATCATAGAAGCCCCACGGATTCGGCTTCTTCATACCGACTGGCTGAGGTGTTCTGTAAGAATTGTCAGCATACCACATATAATCCACCGCGGCAGACTCATCATCGCCGAAGCTCCACTTCGTCATCGTCCCCGCACGGCAAGCATATTCCCATTGCGCTTCCGTTGGAAGGTCAAAAGCGAGCCCGCCTGTCTTCGTCCGCAATCTGCCAAGAAAGGAGTCCGCATCCGCCGCGGTTGACGCGGGCCACTTCACACCTTCCGTCGTGCCACGGATCATGTAGTAATTAACTTGCTCAACGGGGTTAACAATATTTGGAAACAACGACGGATTCGACCCTGTCACGAGTTCCCACTGCTTCTGCGTCGTCTCGAAAAGCGCCATATAGAACGGCTGTGTCAAAGTAACGCGGTGTGTCTCGTCCGACTGGTTTTCGCCCATGATGAATGAACCTGCCTCAACGCGCTTCAGGACAAGCTTCGTCGTCTTGTATTCGTCTGTGTTGAAGCCATTCGTAGGCTCTTGATCAAAATACTGGACACCATAACCCATCCCTGTAGCACCAGCCGAAAGGTCAATAACACAATAAGCGGACGCGTCACTTGCCGTTGATTCGCGTAACCATAGCGCAATC
>CAVCAF010000130.1:0-4723 GCA_963600185.1 Azospirillum sp. 51_20
TAGAATTGTAGACGCCCTACTCTACATCTCTATATTTCTACACGGCAATTAAAACCCCTCTGCGGGCTCTGCGGCTTTGCGTGAGTTAATTCTCAAAGAGCAAAATCTTGTAAATCCTGTTAATCCTGTCTAAATAACCCAAAAGATAGCTCTCTCAATATCCTTCCCAAAATCCGTGAAATCTGTGGGAATCTGTGGTTAAAGGGTCTCGTCTAGTAGAAAATCGGGGAGGTATTTATGCTGGATGCCGCCAGTGGACATGTCGAGGCGGTCCATAGAAAGAACCAACTTCGGATATTGGTCGGGGATTGCCTGCAACGCCGCGAATTCCCGTTGCCGCGTTTCTTCACTCCCCATTAAATACGATACCTGTATATAAAGGAGATCTTTGCCGCGCTGGCAAACAAAATCGACTTCCTTATCTTTTACCCGTCCGATGGTCACTTGGTATCCGCGGCGGATAAGTTCCAGATAGACAATTGTTTCCAAAATTTGGTCAATGTCGCGCGCGGTGGATCCACCCAAAACAGCGCGGCGCATACCCGTATCGGTAACATAATACTTTGCCTCGACATCCAAAATCCGCTTGCCAAGAAGATCCTCCCGCTTTACCGCACTAAATAGGAACGCCTCCTCTCCATACATAAGGTAGTTCATAACCGTCTCAAACGAAACTGTCCGTTTTTCATGCTTTAGGTAGCGCTGGATACTTGCCGCGGAAACAACATGCCCAGATTCACTAACCACATAGTTAACAATTCGCGACAGTAATTCCACATCACGAATTTTGTGACGGTAGGCGACATCCTTCATTAAAATAGAGGCATAGAGATCGTTTAAGTAGTCCTTACTTGCCCTTTCGTCTAAGCCTAGGCGCACAATAAACGGCATGCCCCCATATTCCAAGTAGACATTAAACGCGGCTTCTTTAGATAAGGTCGGCTCCGCGGCACAAAACTCCTTGAAGGAAAATGGTAAAACCCGTATTTCCACATACCGTCCCGTTAAATAGGTGGCGAGTTCTCCGGATAAAAGCTTTGAGTTGGAGCCCGTTATGTAAACATCAATATTCGGGTGCGTCCGCAGGGAATTCACGGCTTTTTGCCATTCTTCAACCTCGCTTACCTCATCTATAAAGACATAAGTCTTTGTTTCGCCATTTTCTTGCGCTTTTTCTAACACATAATCATGCAAAACGCCCTTCTCTAAAAAGCGCCTATTTTCCATGAGTTCAAGGTTAATCGTCACAAAATGCGCCTGGGGGTCGATTTCACGCGAAATAAGATCCCGCACTTGTTCCAGCAACACGGACTTCCCACTACGGCGGATACCCGTAATGACTTTTACGATGTCCAAGCCAATAAACGGACGCAATTTAGCGAGGTATGCACTTCTTTCAATCATTTTAGCGGTCCTTTCGCCTAATATTATATCACACTTATAACCGAATTGGAAGGGGGTTTTTGTGTTTTATTCGGTTATAGTTTAATAAGTTGGCTTTTGAGGAGGTTTATTCGGTTATAAGTGAATAAGTTTGAGTCCGCGGCAGTTTATTTAGGTGTTTTGAGCTGGGTTACTGTCTTGGGGTGGCTGGGTTACTGTCTCGGGGTGGGCGAGTTGCGTAGGAGGGGGTGCCCGAGACACTGTCTCGGGGTGCCTGAGACAGTATCTCTGGGTGGCTGAGACGGCGGGAGAGCCACCCCATCTCGGCGGGGGAGATTTTCCGCCATACCCCCCTTCTTACTCCCCGTTAAACACAAGCAAGTTGACCCCGAAAGAAAAGATGCTTAGCGCTGGAACAAAAGATGCTTATGTTTTAGATAAAACATAAGCATCTTTTCCCTAAAACTCAAGCATCTTTTTTAGAGCGCACAAAAAAGACGGCTTTTTCTTTATTTCTACTACTTAAGGCAAGAGAAAATACTCCCCTTCCCGAAAGACTGCCGCGGATGTCAATAACTTGTAGATAAGTGTCGACATCGGATGATATCTTCCCTCTTGACAAGTGTTAGGATTGTGCATTAGTTATCATTATTGCGCCTTACCTAGTCATTTCTATCACTTACAGTATCCCATAATACAAGTACTAAAAGTATTCGCTTTCTAGTCGATAATTTGCTATAATAATAGGCAGATAGCCATGAATAAGCAGTATGAAATTATCGTTGTAGGCGGCGGACACGCTGGGAGCGAAGCGGCACTCATTGCCGCGCGCATGGGGGTAAGTACCCTTCTCATTACGGCGCGGCGAGACGCTATTGCCCGCATGCCCTGCAACCCTTCCATTGGCGGACTTGCTAAGAGTCACCTCGTCTATGAGCTTGACGCACTAGGCGGGGAAATGGGACGCAACGCGGACGCAACCGCTTTGCAGTCCAAAACCCTCAACCTCAGCCGCGGACCCGCCGTGCACGCGACACGGACGCAATGCGCAAAGAAGGAATACACCGAGCGCATGCAGTCCGTCGTCGCCCATACTCCCAACCTAGAAATACTAGAGGACGCGGCACTTGAGATCTTGACCGACCCCACAACGGACGCGGATGGACGCACCATTTGTCGCGGTATCCGTACGGAAAAACACGGTGACTTCTTCGCGAAATGTGTCGTCATTACGGCGGGCACCACCCTTCGCGGACGAATCTGGATTGGTAAAGAATGCGAAGAAAGTGGCGGAGATGGACGTCCCGCGGTAAATGAGATGTCCAAATCGCTTGAGCGACTGGGCTTCCAACTCATCCGTTTAAAAACGGGGACACCTCCGCGTCTAAAGGCGGAAAGTTGCGATTTTAGTGTCTGCCAGCGGCAGGACGGCGAAGTGCCGCGTCCATTGTTCCACGTGGAACACACCTTAACGACGGAAGAAATTGCCGCGCTTTCTGCCGCGGAAAGTGCCGCGTGCGCCAACTGTTCCACATGGAACAATTCGGCGACACCCGCTCCAACTGCCGCGGAAAGTTCCGCGCGCGCCGACTGTTCCACGTGGAACAATGATGGAATAGAGTGTTTAGAAGGCGAGAAAGAGGGGTTAAATGCTGATAAAACGGGGTCAGAGGGTGCTCAAGAGCCTGTTTTGGACGCAAAAAGGGATAAATTGCCCGAATTTCCGTGCTGGATGACCCATACAAACCCAACAACACACCAAATTATCCGTGATAATCTCGCGAACTCCGCTCTCTATGGAGGTGCTATTACAGGGACGGGTGTACGATACTGTCCGTCTATCGAGGATAAAATTGTCCGTTTTAAAGCCGACCAACACCATGTAATCCTCGAACCAGAGGATTCTGAAGGCAAAGTAATCTATCCGAACGGACTCAGTTGCTGTTTGCCGCGGGAGGTGCAGGAGCGCATGGTGCATTCCGTGAAGGGACTTGAGCACGCCGAATTCCTTGCCTATGCCTATGCGATTGAGTATGACGGCATTGACGCACGCGAATTATCCCATACTTTGGAGGCGAAAAGGGTAAACGGACTCTTTTTCGCGGGGCAAATCAACGGCACAACAGGCTATGAAGAAGCCGCGGCACAAGGTATTTTCGCGGGGATAAACGCCGCGTTTAAGGTGAAAGGGGAGTCGCCCTTAATTTTGAGTCGGCAGGACGCGTATATTGGCGTCATGGTGGACGATTTAGTGACGAAGGGGACGGATGAGCCGTATCGTATGTTCACGAGCCGTGCCGAGCGGCGACTTCTCCTGCGGCAAGATAATGCGCGGTTTCGTTTAAAAGATGCCGCGCGAAGGGTGGGAGTCGTCCCTAAAGACTATCTGGAGGCGGTTTCTCTCGTAGAGAGTTATCTACAATCAATTGACACGCCGCGTAATCGCCTTAAATTAGTGAATGAGTCGCTTACTTTAGAGGAGTTCACCGCGGCATTTGGTGCGCGTAGTACCCTTGTCGCGCGGTGGTTTTCTATCCCAGAACTGAGCCGTATTCGAAGCGTCCGTCTGCATTATGCCCCCTACCTCGAACAGGAGATAAAAGCAGCAAATCGCGCAAAAATTGATGAAAACATTAAAATACCGCAGTGGTTAGACTATGCAAAATGTGCCGCGGTGAGGTATGAAAGTCGCGAAAAGTTGCTGAAGGTTCGCCCCGAAACTTTGGCACAGGCCGCACGGATTCCGGGTGTAAATCCCGCGGATATTGCCGTTCTCGCAATTATAATCAAAAGAGGATACATTTAATCAAAATCATGAAGTTATTAGAGTTATCTACAGCGAGTGTAGATAAGTTGACAATATCCGTTTACTTTTTCTTGGTGCATTTCGGCGCGAAATATGGTATATTGTATAGGTGAAAAATCTGAGTAGAAAAGAAAGATGAGTACAGAAGTGAATCAAGGTGTGGAAAACGACCTCTGGAAGAGGTCGCTAGAGATCTTATTTTCTACATTGCCGAATGAAGAAGAAAAGGATCAAGTTGAGCGCTATTTCAAGATGATCACGCGCGTTTTTGTTGAGAATGACGCATTTAAGGTCCTTACCACAAACTCTTTTGCCGCGGAATACATTAGCGAAAACTATGGCAATAAAATCGCGAGCTGCATTGTCCTCGCGGGTGGCCCTAAGGATTGCAAGATTCATTTTGAGTGCGATCCCTCGTCCCAGCAAAAAATAGTCGTCCCTAAATATTCGGAAGAGGCGGCGAAACCGAATCACGCCCAGACTAAAAGTGCCGCGAACGCGGCAATGATTTCCACTTTGCCGCTCGACCCAAGC
>CAVCAF010000131.1:0-4626 GCA_963600185.1 Azospirillum sp. 51_20
AAGTGGTGGATTTCTCTTTCTGGGGCTACATTTTATCCACGGATTTACACGGATTGCCACGGATTTTGTCTCACGCAGAGACGCAGAGTTCGCAGAGGCTTTACGCTAGTTGAAGTAGGGAGTTGAAGTTGAAGAACTTGAACTTGGCACTTCAACTAAATCTAAAATCTTGTAAATCCTGTCTAAAAACAATACAAGGGGTTAACTTGCCTCTTTACTTTGATCTTTGACAATTGAATAGAACTATAAACTCCCTTAAGCGAAGGCTAAGGGTGAGAGAATGTGGTAGACAAAAAAAAAGAGGTGCCGCGAGGGCACCCCTTTTCTACTACAAGTAGCGCGTAGCTTACTTAGCGATGACGCGAGCCATCTCGAGAACCTTGTTCGAGTAGCCCCATTCGTTATCGTACCACGAAAGAACCTTGACGAAGGTCGGGTCAAGAACGAGGGTCTTGTCCGCGTCAAAGATCGAGGTGTGCGAATCGCCGCGGAAGTCCGTCGAGACAACTGCGTCCTCGGTGTAGCCGAGAATGCCGTTGAGTTCGCCTTCGCTGGCCTTCTTCATCGCCGCGTTGATCGCGTCCTTATCCGCCGGCTTCTCGAGTTCAACCGTGAGGTCGACGATCGAGACGTCGCTCGTAGGAACGCGCATCGAGATACCCGTGAGCTTACCATTGAGCTGAGGAAGAACCTTGCCAACAGCCTTCGCCGCACCTGTCGAGGACGGAATGATGTTCTCGAGGATGCCACGACCACCGCGCCAATCCTTCTTCGAAGGACCGTCAACCGTCTTCTGGGTCGCCGTCGCCGCGTGAACCGTCGTCATGAGACCGCGCTTGATACCGAAGGTGTCGTTGAGCACCTTCGAGATTGGCGCGAGGCAGTTCGTCGTGCAGGACGCGTTCGAGATGATGTCCTGCCCCTTGTAGGTCATGTGGTTAACACCATAGACGAACATGGGCGTATCGTCCTTCGACGGCGCCGACATGATGACCTTCTTAGCACCGGCGGTGATGTGCGCACGCGCCTTCTCATCCGTCAAGAAGAGACCCGTGGACTCGACGACGACATCCGCGCCGACTTCGTTCCACTTGAGCTGGGTCGGATCTTTCTCCGCCGTGAGGCGAATCGCGTGACCGTCAACGACGAGGTTCGTGCCGTCAACCTTGATTTCGTGGTTGAAGCGACCGTGAACCGAGTCATACTTCAGCATGTACGCGAGATAATCGGGATCAAGGAGGTCGTTAATACCAACGATCTCAATATCCTGCGCAAAGTTCTCGACCGCCGCACGGAACACCATACGACCAATACGGCCGAAACCATTGATGCCAACTTTAATTGCCATTTTAGTTTACTCCTATTTTATTTGTTTGTTGATGATAAATTAAGCCTTTACAACCTTGCCGTTCTTCAAGCAACGCGTGCACACCGTAATGCGCTTGGTGTTGCCCTTACCGTCCGTCGTACGGACGCTCTGAAGATTGGGGAGGAAGCGACGCTTGGAGATACCCGTCGTATGAAGACCGATACCACCTTTGTACTTCGGCGAACCCTTGCGGACGACGACATTGCCGACCGAAGGCGCTTTACCACAAATTGCACAAACTCTGGACATTTTATAGAATCCTTTCTTTGATGTCGCTTACTTGGTTTCGCCCGGCTGCCATTCAACATTCGCGAACGCGTTGTCAAATGCCGCGGAGAGTCCGCCAAAATTACCGTCATTAGCCGCGCTCTTCGTCGCGTCCTTGTTATCGCTCGCGTTTTCCGCCGCCTCAAGCGCCTTGACTTCGTCTTCTGTCATCGACATCGCACGAATCGAGAGCCCAATACGACGCTCAGCACGATCGACCTTAAGAACACGCGCCTCGACTTCTTGACCAACTTCAAGCGCATCGCGAATCTTATCGACATGCTTGTCGGAGATCTGCGAGATATGGATAAGCCCATCTACGCCGCCATCGAGTTCGACGAACGCGCCAAACGAAGCGATCTTCGCAATCTTGCCCTTAACCGCAAGGCCAATCGGGTACTTCGCCGCGATTTCGTCCCACGGATCGTTCTGAGCCTGCTTAAGCCCGAGCGAGATACGCTGCTCCTTCGCGTTAACATCAAGAACAACCGCCTCGACTTCCTGCCCCTTCTGGAGGCATTCCGACGGATGGTTAATCTTACGCGTCCAGCTCATATCCGAGACATGAATCATGCCGTCAATGCCCTCTTCGAGCTCGACGAACGCGCCGTACTGCGTGAAGTTACGAACCTTACCCTTAACACGCGAGCCGACCGGATAGCGCTCCTGAATCGTATCCCACGGGTTCTCCTGCGTCTGGCGGATGCCCAGGGCGATCTTCTGGTTCTCGACATCAATCGAGAGGACGACCACCTGAACTTCGTCGCCGAGTGAGAGCATGTCGCTCGCACGCGCCACGCGCTTAGTCCAGCTAAACTCGCTAATGTGGACGAGACCTTCAATGCCAGGGGCGATTTCAACGAAAGCGCCGTATGCCGCGAGGCTAACGACCTTACCGCTAACACGCGAACCGACTGGGAAGCGATCTTGGATAGATGCCCACGGGTTCTCCTGGGTCTGCTTAAGCCCGAGCGACACGCGCTCACGCTCACGGTCAACGCCAAGAACCATCACATCGAGTTCCTGACCAACCTTAAGGATTTCCGCCGGGTGTTTCAGACGACCCCAGCTCATATCGGTAATATGAAGAAGACCATCGAGTCCGTCAAGGTCGATGAACGCACCGAAGTCGGTGATATTCTTCACGCGACCCTTGCGAATCTCACCTTCATTGAGGCTGGCGAGTAGCTCCGCACGCTTCTCAGCGAGTTCACCCTCGATGAGTTCGCGGCGCGAAATAATGAGATTACGACGCTCGCTCGAGATCTTGATGACCTTGAACTCCATCGTCTGCCCGATGTAAGGCTCGAGATCTTTCGTCGGCGAGACATCCACTTGGCTACCCGGGAGGAATGCCTCAACATCATCAATGCGAACGAGCAAGCCACCGCGCACAGCCGTGCGAATAGTGCCCGTAACAACACAGCCCTCTGTATAGCGCTGGAGAATCTTCTCCCATCGAATCTTCTCGTCGGCGCGGCGCTTAGAGACTTCTATTGTACCCGTCTTATCATTCTCGAGCTGAACGATCATCACGGTGACCTTGTCACCCGCTTTGACTTCATCCTCGCCGAACTCGGACTTATCAATCATGCCGACACTCTTATAGCCGACATCAACATACACGTCGTCACCTTGGACGGCGCTGACGGTGCCTTCAACGAGGACGCCGTTCTTGAACTTCGTTTCCTGACCCGCACTCGCGAGCATCTCCGCCATTACGCTGGAGCGCTCAGAAGGAGCCGTAGGTTTGCGAATTGCCATTCTGAACCAATACTTTTTAGTTAGTTTCGATCACGGGTTTCTGCCGTGTCCACCTCGTCAGTGAGCGTGGAGACAATATTATACCACTTTTTGGGGTGAAAAAACAATAGCCAAATGAAAAAAAATATGGTATACTATTGAGCACAATTTGAGAGCACTAGAAGTGTTAGCGCTCCCAAAACCTACTTCGGGGCGTTGCACAGCCTGGTAGTGCGTCTGCTTTGGGAGCAGAATGTCGGAGGTTCAAATCCTCTCGCCCCGACCAATTCCACCCGAACCTAAGCCCTTAGATATGGCGCGGCGTTTCTATGCCAAGGAGTCCAAGCCCCGTTTTTAGCACTGCCCCGAAGAGTGCGACGAGCTCGAGCCGCGCTTGACGGATAGGCTCTTCACTCTTCAAAATAGGCGAGTTCTGATAGAAACTCGAGTAGAGCTGGGCTGTCTGAAAGAGGTAGTCCGCGAGGACGCTCGGCTTATACGCATTCGCCGCGCGAAGTACCGCGCCTGGGAACTCCAGTAACTGCAAGGCGAGTCGCTTCTCAGCGGGCTCTTTCACACGGAATTGCCGTGTCCCTGTCACAGCCTCCCCCGCTTTATCAAGAAGCGAACAAACACGCGCATAGGCGTACTGCAGATAGGGTCCGCTATTACCTTCCAGCGCGAGTGCCTTATCCCAACTAAAGTCGATGTCGGTAATGGGGTCGTGCGAGAGATCCGAATACTTCACCGCGCCATAGCCGATCGCCTCGGCGAGTGCCTCATCACCGCCGCGGTCTTTTACAATGTCAAAGGCGCGGCGTTTCGCTTCCGCCAAAAGGTCATCCAGCTTAATCAGGTTGCCCTCGCGCGTCGAGATAGCCTTACCCTGATAACTCATGAGTCCAAACGGAACATGCACGAGTTGCACTTTGTCGTAGCCCATCTTGCGCGCAATATTAAACCACTGCTTAAAATGGAGTTGCTGACGGGCATCCGTCACATAGACAATGCGCTCGGGGTTATACTCCTCAATACGCATAGCAACGCACGCGAGATCGCTCGTCGTATAGTTGTAGCCACCATCCGACTTACGGACGATCGCGACACCCAGTTTTTCCGCCTCAAGATTAACGACGAGCGCCCCCTCGGACTCTACGGCGAGCCCGAGCTTTTGCAACTGCTCAACGACGCAGGGCATTCGTGCATTATAATACGATTCGCCGCGGTAAGTATCGAACTTAACGCCG
>CAVCAF010000132.1:0-4584 GCA_963600185.1 Azospirillum sp. 51_20
TATAACAAAACGGACAGTATTTGGCAAACGGGGCCTTTACTGGCTTCTACCATTTTCGTAGAGAACGGACATTATTATAGCAAACTGCGGCCGCAACTTTCTTGAAAAATCTGCTTGCATTCTCAGGGTAAGATATGGTATAATATTAACCAATTCCTGTTGGGGAAGTAGCTCAGTTGGTAGAGCATCACGTTCGCAACGTGGGGGTCGAGAGTTCGAATCTCTTCTTCTCCACCAATAGGAATCGCAAAAGCGGCTTTCATCGCAATTGGGCGATGCGCCGCGTTTTTTGTTCCCTTAAAACTGCCACCCTATCTAAAATCACTTGTTTGAAGTCTTAGAATGGCTATTGCTTTTGCCTAATCTACCGCGGCGTTTTGTCGCTTAATGGTAGTGTGAGGCTATTGTTTTCATCGCTGTGTTGTGCTTAACGGAGGCGTTCTTAGGGGATTAGTCTTCTTGCTCGTAGTAGTAAGAGTAATCAATGCCCTTCATAAAGGTCTCGCGATCGTTTATTTTATCCGTTAAGGCTGGACGCAAGAGGACTTTTAGTGGCTCGTTTGTGGCTACACTGCGGGTCATTGCTTCGAGGTAAGCGCGTTTATTTACTTTGCTCCAGTCTACGCACTGTCGCAGGCTGCGCTTTAGCATAAGGTCTAGCCAGATGCGTGTGGCGCGTCCATTGCCTTCACGAAAGGGGTGCGCGACATTCATCTCGACATACTTATCAATGATCGCCTCAAAAGAGTCCTCGGGCATCTTCTCAATCTGGGCGAGAGTCTCAGTTAAGTATTGGGCGAGGGCGAATTGGAAGCCGCCTTTGGCGATGTTCACAGTGCGAATCTTACCCGCGAAGTCGTAGAGCCCGCCAAAGAGATAGGCGTGGATTTGTTGTAGTCCATTTATCGTGCCGACTTCAATACTGTCAATGAGGCTACTACTGAATAGGGCATATGCTTTTGATTTGCTCTTGCCATCTATTGTTTCGTCACTATTGGTAAACCATTCAACGAAGCGTAGCGCTTTGTTATTGGGAAAGCATTTCGCGAGAGCTAGAACCCCGTCATTGTCGAGGGTATCGGTAGTGTATCGTTTGCCATCAGCAGCCATCATCTTCAGTTGGTTAGTGGCACTAACCAACTCGGGGTGTTCAACCCTTAATTTATTTTTGAGATACTTCCAGTAGTTGCGGCACTTCGTGTAGTCGTCCTGATCATTAAGAACACCAATAATGTCAAGAACCGAAAACCACCACTTGTTGTTTTCGGCATCCCAAACGGCTCGTACTTCGCGGTCGTTAAAGAACTTTATGGATACCTTCTGCGCCATATTTGTAAATTGAAACTTCTACTCTTATATTATACCAAATTTGGTGGTTAGGGGGCAAGGGTGACTTCGAGGAGTCCGCGGACGGAGTTAACGCAATAGATATGCCGCGCGCGGTGGAGGTCGTTGAGGGTAAGAAGGCGCTCGGAGCAAATGCCGCGGCGGATTAAGTCGGCGCGTCCAATGCCGTTGAGGAGTCCGCACGAAAGCGGCGGCGTATAGAGCTTACCACCCAAATCAAGGACGATATTACTGCGGGCACCTTCCGTTAAGTACCCCTCGGTGTTATAATGAAGGACATCAAAGACTTTGCCCGTGGCAATTTCGCGGCGGTCAGCCGTGTACCAAGGTGCGTAGGTCGTTTTATAGGCGAGGAACTCATTTTTAGAAGAAAGCGGTTCTTTGGCGAGGATAACTCTCCTTGTCGGGAGGTTGGACGCAAGCGGACGCGTTTCCAGCGTGAAAGTGCCGCGGTCATCAAGGAGAATGCGCAGCATATCGTCCGTTAGCGCACCGAGTTTAGGGGGCTCATAAGGGAAGCCAAAGTGCCGCGCCGCACCTTCTAGGCGTGTGAGGTGTTCCGCTAAAAAGAGGGGGCGTCCGTTTTCTACTTTGAGTGTCTCAAGAAGCTGGAAGGGCGGACGCAGGAAGTCCGTCTTGAGGTGCATTTCGTCCCATTCCGCTTCAGGGGTGGAGTCCCAAACAATTGCGCCCCCCGCGCGGCATGTCCAGTTTTGGGAAATGCCGCGGCGTTGTAAGGTGCGGATAGGGACGCTAAAGAGTGCCGCGCCATTCGGCTCAATTACCCCGATCGCCCCACAATAAACGCCGCGCTCACCTTTCTCGAGGGACGCAATAAGTTCTATCGTTCGCTTCTTGGGGGCTCCCGTAATGGATCCGCACGGGAACACCGCCTTGAAGATGTCGTAAAGTCTTATCTCGGGACGCAGTTCGGCACGGACGGTGGAGGTCATCTGGTGCAGGGTCGGATGAGTTTCAACGCTAAAGAGATTCTCGACTTTCACGGAACCCGTGCGGGCGATTTGCCCGAGGTCATGGCGGACGAGATCTACAATCATAGCATTCTCGGCGCGGTTCTTGGTGTCCGTTTGGAGGTGCGCGGCGAGGCGTGCGTCTTCCTCGGGGGTCGCCCCGCGGCGGATTGTCCCTTTCATAGGTCGCATTGTAATGGTGCGTCCCTCAAGACGAAAGAAAAGCTCGGGCGAGAAGGAAAGAATGGTCTCATAAGCGTTCTCACAAAAGAAGCGGTAGGGAACTTCTTGGCGCGGAGAGAGTGCCGCGAAAAGTGCCGCGGCATCGCCTGGATAAGTAAAGGTAAAGTCGCAGGTATAGTTGAGTTCGTAGGTGTCGCCCGCGGCTATGGCGCGTTTTATCGCGGCAATTGCGTGGGTGTAGTCCGTGAAAGGGACGGTGCAGGTTGGATGTAGCGCGAGGGGGAGCGTCGGGGGTGGGGCATAGGGTTCGCGTGCGGCAAAGACTTCGAACCACATAAGCGGAACTGCCGCGGGGCGCGTGAGGTCATAGCGCAGGTACCCGACTGCATAATTGCCGCGCGCGGCACTTTCTAGTGCGGCGAAAGTTGGCGCGATTTCGGCGGGCGTGAATGCCGCGAGAGTCGTTAGGCGCTTTAGATAGCGATAGTTGCCAAAAATCATCCTAGGTCGTTTCTTCTTAAGAAGTGCCTATTATAGCATTTTATGCGCCCGAGGGGAATAGGGAAGCGCCGAAGCATAAAAATCGCATCTCCCCCCTGCGGGGGATGACAGCGCGGCGAAAATATGTTATACTTTTAGACAGAAAGTGCGAACTAGTGTGGCAAAAGTTGCCGCGCTAGGATAGCCTATGAAAACAGTACTCTATCTTCAGTCGTCTTTGAACGAACAGAACCTCTGCGAACTCGCAGGTGTTCGTGAGTTTTCGCGCACAAAAGAGTGGCACCTCGTTGTGCGGCTTGTGGGCGCGGCGGCGAGTGAAAAGCGGGCGGGACTTGTCGCGAAGAACCCCGCCAAGATAAGCGAGATTGTGGATGAGGTCGCCCCCGACGGCATTGTCGTTGAGGGCGGCGCACTCTCTATACAATATAAGCTCACGGACTTCCAAGGCGTACCTGTCGTCTTCATGGATCGTTGCAACCTCCTAGATAAGAAGAATATTATTTGCATTCGAAGCGACTCTAAACGCATTGCTGCGGCGGCGTTTGATGAGTTAGTGCGCTTTGAATATCCGAATTACGCGTTTGTCCCATGGATAAGACCGCTCGAATGGAGTAAGTCCCGTGCCGCGGCATTTGAAAAGCTCGTCATGAAAAGTGGCGCAAAGTTTCATCCGTTCCCTCCCTATACGAAGGGGGGTGCGGGGGACTCCTTTGAGGAGTTTGTTAGTAAGGTAAGGCAGTTCCTTTTAGATTTGCCGCGCCCCTGCGGCATATTCGCCGCGAATGATGTCATCGGGGAATGTGTACTAGAGGGACTCGTCGTCGCGGGACGGCATGTCCCCAATGACTTCGTGGTCGTTGGGGTGGATAACGATAGTAGCGTTTGCGAAAACACAAAGCCCTCGCTCTCAAGTGTGCGCCTCGACTTTAATCGGGCAGGGATTTGCGCGGGGGAGATGTTAGCCGTGCGCATGAGGGGCGCGAAGCCTAAGGAGATACCGACCTTTGGTGTCGCCGAAGTGATCCATCGCCTTTCCACGCGCAAGTTCGCCCGCCAAGACCCACGCATTGCCGCGGCGATTGAATACATCCGTGAACATGTCAGCGAAAACTTGCGCGTGTCGGATATCGTTAAATGCATGAAATGTTCGCGGCGCTTAGCCGAATTGCGTTTTCGTGAAGTGACGGGCAATACGATTCTCTCGTGCATCCGTAAAGAGCGGCGACTTCTCGCCGAACGCCTGCTGAGGGAGACCGATTGCCCTATCCGTGATATTGCACGGGCTTGTGGTTATACGACGACGGACTCTTTCCGCAAAGACTTCCTGACGCAAACTGGGAAGTCGCCGCGCAATTTTAGGCTGGAAGCCTTGCGCAATATTCTTGATATTTGATTGCGCAAATAGGGGTGCTTTCTATTGTCGACCACCCCTTAGATATGCTATAATAGGTATGTGAATTGCGGGGGTGTATCTCGCGATTCCTAACTAATTAAAAAGGACTAAATATGATGAATGAGCAATTAAACAAAGCGCAGACCGCTTCCGCGCCGTCCCATCGCCGGGGGGGGGGGGGGGGTATTT
>CAVCAF010000133.1:0-4547 GCA_963600185.1 Azospirillum sp. 51_20
CTCGCCCTTGAGACCGCGGTCTCTAAGCCTATAGACCGCGGTCTCTTGAAGGTCTGCCAGTAAGAGGGGGTAGGCGGGGTACTGGGGCAGGGTAGGCGAGAGGCTTGGGCGGGGGTGGTTGGGTAGTTTAGTCGGGGCGTTTCCGCCCCGAAACCTAACCTCACGGACACCGCAATCGTCGTCTCGTTGGAGGGCGTGGGGACTCGGTTCTTTACCAGATTCTCTTGGGGCACTCGGGTGAGAGAAGATGAGATTTATCTTGTTCCTTCACACGCGTCGGGCGAATTATGGTATAATATAGGGTGAAAGATAGCGAAGGAGTCCTTAAAAGTATGACACTTACAGACATTAGTTGGGAGGCTTACCAGAGCCTCAAACCAGAAGAAAAGAAGCCTTACTTGGCGCGCCCCGAGGGGGATGGGTTGCCGTATCATACGCTTTTCGCTCAGCAATTTGACCGCGCGGCACTTGAGCGGCTGTGCAAACTCGCTAACCGCATCCGTTTCATCAACAAGTCCCGCGAGGGGGCGCTCTACCTTAAGAGTATCCTCGCGCACAAGCGGGCAATGCTCTACTTCTCGCAACCTTCCTCGCGCACCTTCCTCTCGCACCTCGCCGCGTGCCAGATCTTGGGGCTGACGACGGGGTCCGTACGGGACGCGGCAACTTCGTCCGAGTTTAAGGGTGAGACGAAGGAGGACTCCATCCGTACTTTCTCCTCGTACTTCGACATGATAATTATGCGCTCACCTGAGCAGGGGCTCGCCGAGAAAATGGCGTGGGAGCTCTCGAACTCCTCGCGTCCGATCCCGATTTTGAATGCGGGCTCGGGTAAAGATCAGCATCCGACGCAGGCGCTCCTCGATATTTATACACTGGTGCGCTCCTTTGAGGAGAAGGGTGGTATTGATGGACGCACCGTTACATTCTGCGGCGACTTAATGCGTGGACGCACGGTGCGCTCGCTTAGCTATCTACTTACGAACTTCAAGAATGTGAAGCAGATCTTCGTCGCCCCCCAAGAATTGCAGGTGCCCGCGGATGTCGTGATGACCCTCGCGAAGAAGGGTGTGGACTTTGAAGTGTCCGAAGATTTGCGCCGCGCGGTTAAGGAGTCGGACGCGGTGTATATGACGCGCATTCAAGATGAGTGGGACTCCTCGAAGGGGGCTTCCGCTAAGATCGACAACTCTAAGTACAAGTTCGGGGCAGAGGAGCTGAAACTCCTTAAGAGCGACGGTATAATTATGCACCCTCTGCCGCGGCGGGACGAAATCGCGACCTGCTGTGACCACGATCCGCGAGCCATGTACTGGCGGCAGATGCGTAATGGCATGTGGATTCGCGCGGCACTTATCGCGGCGACTTTCGGCTACGAGAACGAAATCAATAGTTGCGGATACTAGTAGTAAGATGAATGTAGTAAGTTTAGTAGGGCGACCCAACACGGGGAAGAGTGCGCTCTTTAACCGACTCGCGCGAAAGCGTGTGGCGATTGTTTTTGACCAGCCGGGTGTGACGCGCGACCGTGTGACGCGGGAAATTAACTTGCGCGATAGGCGCGTCATGCTCGTAGATACGGGCGGCATTGCCTTTGATAAGCGCGTCACCCATGACCCACTGGACGGCGAAACGCGTGCGCAGGCGGAACTCGCCGTTGAGGATTCCGCCGTTTGCGTTATTGTTGTGGATGCCCGCGCGGGGATTACGCCCCTTGATACGGAAGTCATCCGCCGCGTGCGCGAATCGGGTGTCGCCTGCATGATCGCGGCGAATAAGTGTGACCGCGCCGAGGACGAACATCTTGCCGCGGAGTTTGAGCGCTTTGGGCTCCCCGTTTTCGCTATTAGTGCTGAGCACGGCCGCGGCATAGACGACTTAATTGCCGCGATTGTGGCGAAGTTGCCCCCTGCCCAAGCCGAGGAAACGGCGGGTCGCGCCTTGCGTGTCGCGATTGTGGGTAGACCGAACGCAGGCAAGAGTTCATATATCAATCGCCTCTTAAATGCGCCGCGGGTCATTGTCTCGGAGATTCCCGGGACGACGCGGGACGCGGTGGAAGTCCCGTTCACGATTGGTTCGGGACCCGAAGCGCGGCACTATATGCTCGTTGACACCGCGGGCATGAAGCCCCATACCAAGATGAGCAAAACGAGTGTTGATAACTTCTCGCTTTTTCGTAGTGAACAGGCGATTGAGGAGGCGGATGTTGTCCTTCTCGTTATGGACCCTACGCTAGGGCCGACCCTGCAAGATAAGCGCATCGCGGGTAAGATACTCGACGCCCATCGTGCCTGCGTCGTACTTATGAATAAGTGGGATGTCGCCCAAGAGCAAGGCATTACCGAGACGAAGGCGACCGAGGCTATCCGCGCAATGATGCCGTTTTTGAACTTTGCGCCGCTCGTTTATTGTTCGAATAAGTCGGGCTACAACATCCGCCGCACCGTGGACGCGATAGATCGTGCCGCGGCGAGTGCTATTGAGCGGTTGCCGACGGGGATGCTTAATCGCGTTTTGACGACCGCGGCAAAAAAGACGCTCGCCCCCATGGTGCGCGGCAAACGGCTGAAGGTTTATTATGGGCTGCAGGTCTCGACCAACCCGCAGACGATACGGCTTTTTGTGAATGACCCAAAACTCGTGACACCCGCCTACTTAAGTTATCTCGAGAAGAACATCCGTGCCCGCTTTGGCTTAGAGGGTGCACCCTTGCGGATTTTCCTAAAGGCGCGTTCGCGTAAGGGGGCGACCCCAACAATGGAGAAAGAATAATGGAAGCAGATTTGAAGAACCCGCCCAGCAACACCGAGGCGGAACGCGCGGTACTGGGCAGTATCTTACTTGATACCGCCTCGGGCGACGAAGATCGCGTGATGGACCTTTGCCTTACGAGTGGGATTACGGTTAACTCGTTCTTTGATGTGCGTAATCGCACGATATATGACGCGATGAAGACGCTGAACGCGGTGGGTAAGCCGCTGGACGCGATTTCGCTCGTGGAAGCTTTGCGGACGGCGAGCACATTGGAAGCAGTGGGAGGCCTCGCCTATGTGCAGTCGCTCGTCGACCAAACGCCAACTGCCGCGCACGCCGAGCATTACATTAACATTGTGCGCGATAAGGAAATGCGCCGCACGATGATTGACCGCGCGACGAAAGTCGTGGGGCGGTGCTATGATGAGAATCAGTGGCCAGACCCGCAGGCGGTATTAGGTTTCGCCGAGAAGTCGTTCCTTGAAATTGGCGAAAATGCGTCCAATACCATGGCGTGGGATCAAGCGATTAACTTGAGCTTCTCTTCCATTGATCGCATGTTCACGGCGAAGAATAATCACCTAGAGGGACTCTCCACGGGGCTCAAGTACTTGGACGAGAAGTTGCAGGGTCTTAAGAAGGCGGAAATGATCGTTATTGCGGCGCGTCCGTCGGTGGGTAAGACGTCGCTCGCGATGAACATAGCCGAATGCGCGGCACTTGGATGTGACCTTAACAACAACCCGAATAAATCGGATGATGGTAAGCGTCATCCGGTTATGATCTTCTCGCTTGAAATGCCCATTGAGGCTCTCGCCAAGCGTATGATTGCGGGTCGCGCCCAGCTCAATATGTGGCGGCTTAATCGCAATCTCGTCGCGAAGAGTGAGCGGGATATGCTCAGCGCGAATCTCTTTAAGGCGGCAGGTGACTTGAAGGGTGCGCCAATTTATGTGGACGACGCGGCGGGACTCGATATTATGGACTTACGCGCCCGGGCACGCCGCGCCAAGAAAGCCCATGGTATTGAGCTTATCGTTATCGACTACCTGCAACTTTGCACTTGCCGCGAGGCAGCGCGGCAGGCGAGTCGCCAAATTGAAGTCAGTATGATTTCACAGCAGATTAAGGCGATGGCGAAGGAATTGAATATTCCCGTAATCGTGCTTTCTCAGCTTTCGCGTGCGAATGAACAGCGCGGCGATAAATCAGAGAAGCCGAAACTCTCGGATTTGCGCGACTCGGGCGCGATTGAACAGGACGCGGATGTCGTGTTCCTCCTGCGGCGTCCGTCGCGGACTTCTTCAGATAAGGAAGCGGACGACAAAACGCTCGCGATTATTGATGTGGCGAAAAACCGCAATGGCGAGACGGGTGAGGTGCGCGTCAACTTCTTCGCGGAATATACGCGCTTTGGCGATCGTGCGCCTGAGTCCACGGCGAAGGAAGGGTTCGCTTCCTCTGAAGATGAGCCAGAGGGACCCGCGGGCGCGAATTATCATCCCGTCTATGTGCAAGATCCGCTCCTCTAGCGCGGCAGATTAAGTGCCGCGCCCTAACATAATTTTAACACGCTCTTCATAGACTCCTCATCCAATTTTGCGATAATATTACGCGAAAGGATGAAGAACTATGACTATATGTAATAGAGAAGTCAGTCTAAGTGTTCTCGCGAGCTACGCGCTCGCGGTCCCAGTTTGTCAATTGAAAAGTCCGTTCTCTAGATAATGGGGTGGTTTTTGATTTGCCAAATACTGTCCGCTTTCTAGCCTTTCATTTCGGCGCGATAT
>CAVCAF010000134.1:0-4483 GCA_963600185.1 Azospirillum sp. 51_20
TCTGTTTTGGGCGATTAGCTCAGTTGGTTAGAGCATTACCTTCACACGGTAGGGGTCACTGGTTCGAGTCCAGTATCGCCCACCAAAACGGATGAGAAAGGGAGACTTGACGCACCACAGCCAAATAGTGTATAATACAGTTCATTATGAATACTACAAGACGATCATTCCTTAAGGGAGCCGCGGCATTTGGCGCGTTCAACATTGCGCCTGCCCATGTTTTGTGGGGAGCGACGGCTCCTTCTAACCAAATAACGCGTGCATTGATTGGCTTTGGACAGATTGCCCACTCGCACAATCACTTGCCGTATCAGGGTTCGCGCCTAATTGGCTTGTGCGATCCGTTTGAAAGCCGTGCGCTCGCGGGACTTGCCGCGGCAGAGAAGGCGGGCTGGGGTAAGGTTAAGAAGTATAAGAACTTCCTCGAGCTTCTCGCCGATAAGGATGTCGATGTTGTTCATATTTGTACGCCGCCCCATTGGCATGGCGTCCAGAGCGTCATGGCGGCGAATGCGGGTAAGGATGTTTGGTGCGAAAAGCCTATGACTCGTACAGTGGGCGAAGGTAAGCGCGTAATGGAAGCTATCGCGGCAAATAAGCGCGTCTTTCGTCTAAACACATGGTTCCGCTTTGAAGGGAAGTTCTATGACTTTGGTACGCCCGTAAAGCCTATCCGTCAAGTTGTGGAGAGTGGCATTCTTGGCAAAGGCCCCATCCTCTGCACCTTCGGCGCGGGGCAAGGCTTTAGCTGGAAGTTCGGTTGGTCTGGGCGCATCAATCAGAAGCCAGAGCCTGTTCCGCAAGGCTTCGATTATGAAATGTGGCTGGGTCCCGCCCCTTGGAAGCCCTATACGGCGCACCGCGTCGGCACCTCCTTCCGCGGCTATTGGGACTACGATTCGGGTGGGCTCGGTGATATGGCGCAGCATTATCTCGACCCCCTCCAATATTTGCTTTGCAAGGATGAGACGAGCCCTGTGCGTATTGATTATGACGGACCCAAGCAGCACCCAGAATGTGTGGGACGCTTTGACCGCATGACCTTAACTTATGCGGACGGAACAGTCGTGCGCCTTGATGGCGATGAATCACTCGTCAAAGAGCCGCTTTTGCGCGGTTCGAATGGCGTATGCGTATACCCGAAGGCGAAAGACGGCAAGACGCTTCGCCTTGTGGACGGTTCAGGTAAGGAGTTGGATGCCGAGAAGATTCTCGCCGATTTGCCAGAGCCAGCGCCGCAACGCACGGACTTCATGCAGTGCGTCCGTGATCGCCAGCCTTTCGCGTTAAATGAGCGCAATGGCTTCCGCAGTTCCTCGATGTTCAACTTGGGCATTGTAGCGTGGCGACTTGGCCGCGGCTTTAACTTTAATCCCGAGACCCTGCACGCGGTGGACGATCCCGCGGCAGAACGGTATCTCTATCAACCCATGCGTGAGCCGTGGATGACTGAGCTCATGAAAGGAGCCCAAGCATGAATAAGTTAGTATTAGCTTTTGTCCTCGCGCTTACGAGCGTGGCACTTCGCGCCGAAGAGAAAGCGGCAACGCCTCCACCTCGTGATCCTGTCGCGCCATTTGACTCGTATGGTCCTGCCATGCGCTCAACGACGGAGTTCCCCCTCGCCTCAAATTGGCAAGAGGCAAACCGCGCGGCAATTGACGCGGCGACGACGGACTCTATTCTCGCGGCAATTGTGGCGGATAGCGAATCGGCGCGCGCGTTTCTTTCGCAGTTGAAGGACGCGTACGAGATGGATCCCTTTCTCGCCGTGCAACTTGGCGCGGTGACGCAGTATGTTATGCGTCCCGAGCCCGCGTGGTATGCGTTTTGGGAGCCAAGCCACCAAAATGAGCGCCGCGTATGGGTGCTTGCGCTTTTGGAGAAGGCGGGGACCTCGAATTGCGCTTACATCCAGCAATGCTGTCTTGAGCAACTTCGTTGGTGCGTCTGCGATTGCCCGAAAGTACGCGAGCGCGTCGCCGCGATTGGTGCTAAGAGTTCGGATGAAGGAGTAAAGAATCTCGTTGAACTCGTATCCGCCGTGCGTTAGTCGCTTTTTAAAGTCGACTTTCTTATTGGCTCTTGCCGCCGCCTGTGCATTTTCTGCACGCGCGGCGGTAATTGTCTCTCCGAGTCCGCTTGTTCCTGATACCCTCGTCTCGGTAGACCCGCGCGCAATAGCCGAGGCACTGCCGCTCGCATTCGCGGGGGCGCGTATCTATCGTCAAGCCCTGGCGCGTGAAGCCGCGCATGCCGCTGAATTGCGTAAGAAGGGCATAGCGGAAGTCCCCGCGTCGGAAGATGCCTGCTATCGGCTCGACACGGCTGGCTTAAGCGACATAGTTTTTACAGATCGCGGCGAACTTTATATTGATAGGCGCTTTGTGACGGCGGAAGATATGCGCACTATTCACGCGATTGAGAAATGGATTGCGAAGTGGTTTCCGCGGCAAACGAAGAAGCGGCGCGTCGCGCGGCAACATGCGGGCGGCGCGGGTTTGCCTGTATTTCGCGGCTTTGAGGCGGCACGTTATCAGCAACATGATGCACTCATTGCGCGACTCGTAGCCGAGTTTAACGCGAATAAAGCCGCGTGGTCGGGGGCGACACGCGAGCAAGCCGCGCGAATTCCTAATTTAACTGCCGCGCTCATTAAGGCGCATATGATTGAGGAGTCGGGCGGGAACGGTCCGCGTTCGCTCGCCGCGTGGGCTGTTGACCCTCTGCAGGTGAATGTGCCAGGCGATTGGGGAGTGGAAAAAGAACTAGTCGGACTTTCTAATCCCACTAAGCGCAATACGGGCGAGCTTGAGACGAATGTACGTGCCGCGATTATGTATCTCGCGCGTAAGGGATTCTCGAGCGCGGCACGCCCCGCCGCGGAGCGTCCTAAGGGCTATTTTGACGGATGGCTTAAGGCCCTGCAGCGGTATAATGGACGGCGCGACCGCACCGATACCGATCGCTACTACTCAGATGAATATGCGGATAAGATAATGCGCCGCGCGGCAGATCCTGAGAGCTTTGTCCCTATCGAAATTAAACTAGCAAACGCGACGAAAGAGCTCGCGTCTGCTGGAAATAAACAACTCGAGTTATGCAACTAGGTTCGTGGCTTATGGCGGCGTTTGTTATCCTCGTTTGGGGGGTAACATTCGTGAATACGCGCTTTCTTCTCGCGGACTTCTCAGCCCTTGAGATACAAGTACTGCGCTTTATCCTCGCGTGGAGCGTCCTTTTAGTGGCGAGCCGCTTACGGAAGCGTTCCGTACGGCAGATTAAAACGACTTGGCGGGACGAACTTCTCTTCGCGGCAATGGGGCTTACAGGTGTTTTTGTTTATCAACTTCTTGAAAATTGCGCGATTTACTATACGAACGCGAGCAATGTCGCCATTCTTGTGTCGTTTGGACCTATTGTGACCGCGCTTCTCTCGCGGCTTTTTATGGGCGACAAATCACTTTCGCTTTCTCTCGTTTTAGGTTCGCTTGTGGCAATTATAGGTGTTGCGCTTGTGAGTTTAAATGGCTCTCTGAACTTTGACTTTAGCCCGATTGGCGACTTGATGGCACTTAGCGCCATGGTGAGCTGGGGATTTTATTCCGTCTTAGTCGCCGCGGCAAATAAGCGGGGCTTCCCGCAGATAGTCGTGATTCGCAACTCCTTCTTCTGGGCTCTTATAATGATGTTGCCCCTCGTACTGTGGGGGCTTACCCCGTCGGGCGGCGCGGCACTTGATGGCTCTTTTCATATTACATTGGGGTTAGAGGCTAATCTCGCGCGTTTCTCAAAGGTTCTAAATGTCCTTAACCTTGCCTTTTTAGGTATCCTTGCTTCGGCAACTTGCTTTGTCCTTTGGAATTCGGCTTGTAAAGGTCTCGGAGTCGTGAAAACGACAATTGGACTTTACTTTATGCCTATTGTGGGCGTTGTCGCGGGCACGCTCGTTCTTGGTGAAAGACTTACGCTGATGAGTGTCGCGGGCGGCGCACTTATTGTCCTTGGTGTCGCGCTAACGCATAAATCGCGCAAACACTCCTAAACGCGCGTTGTCCTAACTTGAAGTAGCCTTAGAAACCCCATTTTAATAGCTTTGGGGGCCTCTGAATGTGTGCGCCTCTTGAAGGCGAAAAAAGCGCAATTTTGTACAGAGGCGAAAATTTTTCTTAGCCAATGTTTATGCGGGTGAAACGCATATTTTGACCGAAAAAATTTGCCGCAACCCGGATGCTATATATATGGGGGGATGTGATAAAACATATCGCGTCCTGACCTACTACAACAACAACGAAGAAAGGTACAATACCTATGGCAACGAAAACGAAGCTCACGAATGAGCAAAAAGAAGCCCTCGCGAAACTCTGCGAGGCAGCCTTAAGGTCCCCAAGCGGCTCGAAGTGGAGGAGACACTTTGAGCGCCACCCTCTCTCGCGTAAGAGGGGGTGCCGTTTCTACTGTCTCGCCCACCCCGAGACAGTGT
>CAVCAF010000135.1:0-4473 GCA_963600185.1 Azospirillum sp. 51_20
AACTCTTTCTCAACTAATGCGATATTCCGAAGGTAGGGTCTTACTATTGAAAAAAGAACATCCCCTTCTTTTATACCACGTGAAGCCCTACTTGGAGCTTCAGCAACGCGCAACCGCTTTGGTTTTATTATTTTAAACCTTTTGTTATCAATTGCGTCAATATCTATATAATCAAAATACCTTCCTTGAGGTCTTTTAGTCTCTGTCTCTTCAAATAGCGTCTTGCCCTTAACGGTCTTCCAGCCGTCAGTGCCGCCAGTGAGCTTGCCGGTGATGGCGGCATTGAGAATGCTCGCCCTGAGTTTTGCCGCGTAGTCGGGGGTGTTGGGTGTCTTTGGCATGATGGGTTATTCCTTGAGTTTTTCCAGTGCGAGGTCGACCATTTCGTGACAGCGCGCGTAAAGTTCGGCGTTCGTCGGCTCGCGTGTCGTCGCCGCATAAAGTGAGAGGTAGAGCATCCGCCCACGGGCGCAAAACGGCTCTTTCTGCCGCGGAGGGTGCCAGCGCGGCGAAAAGCCCTCCGGAGAGAGAACGATCCAGGCTCCGCCCGCGTGGGCGATGGCGTTTCCGCAAGCTTTCTCGAGGGGGCTCATGAAGGTAGAGACCCCCGCGCCGCCAGGGCCAATGCGCGCGGCGGTGGCGAGAAGCGCCTCCCATTCGGGGGTGTTGGGGCGCGTGGCGCGGTGACCCTTCAAGGGGATAAGGGCGGGTAAGTCAAGTAGCGCGGGGTTGCCGTAAGCAAACCAGTCGCGTCCGAGAAAGGAGACTTTACCAACGCGGCGAAAGTAGCGAGCGTTAGCGCGGCGCAAGGCGGCGCGGCGCGGGTTCTCAACAATATAGCGATTAAAGGCGGCGAGTTGCCCCTTTCTCATGACGACCCAATCATGCCACTCGCGCTCGAAGACAGGCGGCAACGCCGCGCGAGGCGCGCCCTCTACTCGCGCAGGTGCGCCGAGAATCGCCGCGTTGCCGCGCGGCTGAGCCAAACTACAAGGCGAAGTAATGAGTGAGAGCCCCTGTAGTTTTGCCGCGTTGCGCGGCGGCGCAACGCTCGCCCAATAGGCTCTCGTTAACGCGACGCGTAATTGGTAAACGATTACCGAGAGAGACTTGGGCTTATCAACCGCCTTCAACTTCACCAAGAGGTGAATGTGGTCGGGCATGATGGCGTAGGGGGTTAGGCTCTCGACACAACGCCACTTGGCGACAAAGTCGCCCAAAACGCCGCGAAACGCCCGCGTAATCTCATTAGCGACGAGCGTACCATCGGGCGCAATCGCCGAAAACGCCGCCCGCTCGGCGAGCCGCTTCAGCGTGACCATGTAGAACAAAGGTCGCGTATAATCAAACCCAACAAGGCGCATACAACTACTCTACACAAGCCCTTTCAACAGGTGATCAAGTTCTTTTACCGCCGCGCTTACGCGTAAGCTCGTCTCCTTCAGCCCCGCCAAGACTTCACCCAGTGTATAATCATCAACCGATTCTTTCTCGGGTTTCATCCACTTGAGGTCAAGGTCAACTTTATCACGCGCAAGCAATTCGCCTATTTTATACTTCTTCCAGCGCGGCAATTCTTTTGTACGATCATTATAAGCGGCAATAAACGGCTTCAAATCGTCATATGTCAGCGGCTTTGTGACGAGCGTATGCTTAATATCTGTACGATAATCATAGACCCAGGTCTCTTTCGTTGGTCTGCCTCGTTCAAAGAAGAGCACATTCGCCCTCACGCCTTGCGCGTAGAAGATGCCCGTCGGCAAGCGCAGAATCGTATGCAAATTAAAGTCAGCGAGTAACCTGCGGCGAATGGTCTCACCTGCCCCCGCGTCGAACAGCACATTGTCAGGCAGAACAACCGCCGCGCGCCCGCCAATCTTCAGACTTAGCATCATATGCTGAAGAAAGTTCAGCTGGTTGTTATTCGTCTTCACATAAAAGTCGGTGCGCACATCAAGCCCCACGCTGCCCGCCGGACGATCCCCAAACGGAGGATTCGCGAGTATTACATCAACGGGCTTATCAATCGCATTCAACAAGGAATCGCGGCAGACAATGGGCGTTGTTGTTTCGTTAACCCCATGTAAATAAAGATTCATACTCGCGAGCGTGACGACGAGGGGCGTAATGTCATAGCCCACCAACGCCTTGTTGCGCAAGAACTGTTGCTTCTCCCAATCGTCCGTTTGCGTCGCCATGTAATCGAAGGCGGCGAGCAGGAAGCCTCCTGTACCGCAAGCAGGGTCAAGAATCGTTTCCTCTTTCCTAAGGCTCGGTTTCGTCACTTCCACCATGGCGCGGATAAGTGCGCGCGGCGTGAAATACTGCCCCGCGCCCGACTTCTTGTCCTGACCGTTCTTTTCTAGTATCTTCTCATAAATCGCACCCTTGAAATCGGTATCGAGCGAAAGCCACTTTTCTGCATCTAGCAGATCCATTACTTTCTTAAGCTGGACGGGACGCTGAATGATATTCTTCGCTTTCGTGAAGATTGTGCCAATAAGACCGTCTTTACGCGAGAGCGTCGCAAGTGCCGCGTCATAGGCTTCTACCAAATCTACGCCCGTCTTCTCGCGCAAAGTCGCCCAGCGGCACGACTCGGGGAGCGTACTCGCGAGCCCCAGCGACTCGCGCTCGAAGTCCATCTTCAAAAAGAGCAGGTAGGTTAGTTGCGTCACATACTCAGTAAAGCCGACGCCCGCCGCCGCGAGCACATTGGCGACACTATCTATCTTCTTAAGAAGCGCATTAGTATCCTTATTTTCTGCCATAAACCTTTTCTTTCTCTATCAGGCCGCCATATCAGCCTTCAGCATGAACGCCGAGAATTGAGCGAGCATCTCGTCTACTGCCTCAAGCGAACCAAACGCCGCTACTGCCTGTGCGAGATCAGTCGTGTTCAAGAAGTCTTTACGCTCCATAGCACCATTCGACAAAACATAGCGACAGACTTCTTTCATCACCTTTTGCTGAAGAGGCGTCAATTCGCCGCGTTGGACTTGTCCGCACCAAAGGGCAAACAGGCGATCACGATTGCGCATGAGCGGCACGAGTTGCGCCGTAAGTTTAAGCGCATATCGCACTAAGGCGATGAGATTAGTTAACGCCTCGCGATCTTCGTCAGGCTTAAAGGTTGAGACCTTCTTATCTGCCAAGATACGATAAACATTTCACATCGTGCGGACATTAAAATGCGAATCCTGCAGAAGGAGCCACTCCCTCAAAGCGGACAAGTCTTCGCGCGTGATAGGCTCATTTGTTGCGATTAGATGAATCACCTCGTTCGTATCTTCATAATCCCTTAGACACTGCTCGAACTTCTCGGCGCGCGCCTTCGCCTCATCATGATTAAAACCGACCTCAATTAAATTAGCCTCGCCGGGTAGTAGCGTTTCTTTATAGCCTCTCACAATCTCCAGCAGTTTCTTTCGCGTCGGCAGGTCATTCACAAAGAAAGCAACAAGTTTCTTGCGTTCGCTATTCTCTCCCTTTGGATCAAAAGGCGGCAACTTTGGTAACGCCTCAAAGATTTGGGTAGCAAGCTCGCGCATGGGTTCTTTCGCCAATTCGGCGAACGCTACCAGATGCCGCGTGGGTGTATTATTCGCGCAATACGCGAGACGCGAAGCCAGCCTTGAAAGATAGTCATCGGGCAAGTTGCCGTGTACCATTTGCTCCAACATTTGTTCAGATGGCAAAAGGGGCGGCGGCAATGGACGACGCTCGCCACGGGGCGTAGGCTGAAGACCAACCGCGTCAACGATATAGCACCTATCCTTACATGTAGCATTAGGCGTGACGGCTCGCAACAATTCGCCATCAATGCGCCGAACGGCTCGTCCCTGCATTTGAATAAAGAGCGGCAAATCCCCGACGCGACGCATAAAGAGCAGGACTTCAAGCGGCTTTACATCCGTCCCCGTCGCCACAAGCGTAACCGTGACCGCGATGCGGAACTCACGGTCGTTCCGGAAGGAGGCAATCAACGCCTCCGGATTTTGCGCAGAATAGGTGATTTGCTGGACGAAGCGCGAGTCTTGACCTGGGAAAACCTCACGCGCAATTTCAACGATGTGCCGCGCATGGTCTTCGTTTTTGGCAAAGATAAGTGTCTTGGGCAAACTCGCGAAGTCAGGCTCGCGTTCAGGATAAAGATCGGTATAGACGCGATCGCGATAAGTCGATAAGACTAGTTTTATCTGCTCGGGATTCTCAATCTTTACATCAAGGTCAGTCGCCGTATAAACGCGAGGCGCATCCGCGACAACTTCCGTCGTCTCACCTGTGCGCTTAGCCGTTTCAAGTATCTTATCACCTTGTTTAATAGCCCCGCCCATCGTAGCTTGATCGGTCAATATGCTATAGAACTCGCACCCAACATTCACGCCATCAACAACGGACTGATCAAGCGTATAGTGTGCAACCTCGTTTTTCTCAAAGAAGGCGAGCGTTTCATCAACGGGTGTCGCCGTA
>CAVCAF010000136.1:0-2730 GCA_963600185.1 Azospirillum sp. 51_20
CCCTCGGTTGTGGTTCAAGAACTTAACGCACTATTGCGCCCCAACTGATTTGCTCGCTGTAGTCGCGCACAAGGGAGAGTTGTTTGTTTTTAATATGAGCGACAAGCGTGTTGTACAAGCCTTTAGTATCCCGGGGGCTTATCCTTATGAGATTTTGGCGGAATGTGCTGAGGTCATTTCTCCTGTCGCAACGGAGTTACTTAATAAACTAAAAGCGATTCATAAACGAGGGTTTGTTCTCGGGCTTGTAGAAGGCGACACAAATGTCGGCGTAACGCTTGAGAACTTACTGGGAATTAAGCCTAATTCGGCTAAATCACCTGATTATAAAGGCATAGAACTAAAGGCTGCGCGTAAGTTAGGTAAAACAGTGACGCAGATTCCAAAGAGTAAGAAGATAACTTTGTTTACTAATACACCTGATTGGAAGAGAAGTAAGTTTGACGCACTTAGCCTTTTGAAAACATTTGGCTATAATGAGAATGGCAGGCTTCAACTATATTGTACAGTTTCTAATGTAATAAATCCGCAAGGGTTGTATTTAGACGCGAGCAATGAGATAGATCTTCTCAACAGGGCAAAAACGCCGCAGTATACAGGAGAGGTTACGGTCTGGGCATTAGAGACATTAAAGGCGCGCTTATTAGAAAAGCACGGCGAAACTTTTTGGGTTCAAGCGACGAGCAGCTTTGTTGATGGAAAAGAATGGTTGCGCTATGATCTCGTGCGGCATACGCGAAAGCCAAATGTTGCAAATCTTGCTAGTTTGTTTGATGCAGGTATTATAACATTAGATTATGCCATGCATTTAAAACCCAGTGGGGGTGTACGAGATCATGGATATCTTTTTAGAACGACTGGTGAGAATCTCTCACACATATTCCCACTTGAGCGCGTTTACGATCTCTCCAAATGATTACACAAGGGTTTACATGTACGGGGGCGTATGCGCTTTTGATACTGCTAGGCATTAAGCGCGTTGAAAATCGTAGTGTAATGCCGCCTGTGCAGCGCGGCAGATGCGCGATTAGTTGCTCAAAGTCATTTTGCCGCGAAGAGTATGGCTCTTTTATTCAGTGGGCTTCGCGCGTTCTCTCAGTAGAAGACTTTGAACGCATGCCTGCTTGGGATGATATTAAAGACTGGCCAGGTAAAGTCGTTGGTGCTTGTGATTATTGCGCCTACACAAAAGAGGCATACGAACTTTCCCTGCATTCCGATTCGCTTGACAGTTCTCCGCGGCTTTCATGGGATGAGGGATATCCCTATTGGTGGAAACTTTCGGAAATTGTCTGCTTTGAGACACCTATTCCTTGCCGAGGGAATGTTGGTATGTGGACACTGACTGAAGAATTAGCTAAACGCGTCACCGATGCGGATACGCTCGCGCATTCCGTTGGGACGCGCATTTCTACGCCCGATGATGCGCGGCGCATTTTCAACGCGGCACTTCCATTGGTAGGCGAGAGCGAGGGCTTCTTTGTCCTGCCTTTGGACGCTGACTGCCGTGTACTTGCGCCGCCTATTCTTGTTTCGCTTGGCACGAGTTCCGCGACGACAGTTGTTCAACCAAAGGATGTGTTTATTGAAGCATTAAAAGTCCAAGCGGAAGCGATTATCGTCGCGCATAATCATCCGCATGGCAATCCTGCGCCGAGTCCGCAAGATCGTGCACTCACGAAAGAGTTAGCGCACCTTAGCGAAGGCCTTGGCATTCGCCTTATAGACCATCTTATACTTGTTTGAGTCTACTTCGCGTTTTAAAAATTGCAATAGATTCTTCAGGAATTGCAATAGACGCAGCGCGGCGAATACGCTATAATAGAGGTACGAAACTTGTAAAAGGCTTATCTATATGAAAAAGTTGCTAGTAATGTTGTTGTCGGGTGCCGCGCTATTCGCCGCGAAAGCGGACGATATCCGTTTGGCATTGGTGGGTGGTACGGCGGCGCTTGCGCCTTCCGCTAAGGTGGCGATTGCGCATTGGGTAGAGGCGGCACCGTGTGCCGTTGACTCCTATGCGGTTTTGCCCACAGCGAAGGGCGGCGACCTCTATTCGCAACTTGAGCGGGTGTTTGCTTCGGGCAAGCCTTACAATATGATTGCCATTTGGGCATCCGAGGGGCTGATACCGGGTGCAACGAAGGAGGAGCGCGCGGAAAACTTCCGTAAGGCGATTCAGCTCGTCCGCGCGAAGTCTCCGTCTTGTTCGCTTCTCCTCTTTACGCCCAATAGCGTGCCACTTAATGCGAAGGTGGATGCGGCGAACAAGGAACTCACCGATGAGCTTATAGAAGTTGGCTCTAAGCATTCCGTCTCCATCCTTGATTTGACGCGGGAAGTCGCGTTCCCCGCGGCAGATTGTGCCGCGTATTTTGCCGCGGACGGTGTGACGCTGAGCGAAAAGGGTGCGCTTTTTGTTGGTGCATGGCAAGCGAAACTTATCCGCTTCATCCACTCCATGGGCTGGGGCACGGACCCCGCGAGTATGCGAGCTTTTAAGAAGCAGGAGCTGGAGGCAATGGCGCGGCGCACCCAGCGTCTGCATGACGCGAAGTGGGGCGTTTTCAATCACTTCCTTGGCGGTCGGGAGATTAAGACTCCGCAAGAATGGGCGGCGAAGGTAAACGCGTATGATGTAAAGAAAGTCGCCGACCAGCTGGAGGCGTGCGGCGCGAAGTACTACTTTATTACGATTATGCAGGGACGCAAGTGGCTCTGCGCACCGAA
>CAVCAF010000136.1:3289-4372 GCA_963600185.1 Azospirillum sp. 51_20
GGCACAAAGCGTTCCGCGGACTATGTGGCGGACTATGTAAAGCTCGTCAATGAGAACGGCGGCGTTGTCACGATTGATGTCGCCGTCGCGAATGATGGCGCGTGGTGTCCTGAGCAATTGGAAGTCCTAAAGGCTGTCGGACACGCCACTGGGACGCTAAAAACCAAGTAAGTGCGTTTCAAAAATTGTAATAGATTCTTCAGGAATCGCAATAGCCAAAACGGCAAGAATATGGTAAAATATTAAGTGTTCAATTGGATACAGGAGGTCTCTTATGCGTAGATTAAAACTGCAAATGAAGAAAGTAGGCGTATTCAGCGCTTTCGTGGCTTGTTTTGTCTTAACGAGCCAAGGTGGCGACTCGTTCACTTGGAAGGGTGGCGAAGGCGCGTGGGATGAGGCTTCTAACTGGCTCCTGGGGGGGGGTATATCTGAGCGCGTGCCAGGCGTGGGGACTACCGATGATAGCGTAAGTCTCGGCGATACAGACGCGACCGTACACTTCCCAACCTCTGTTGAGGAGACGAAGTTCATCGGCGAGTTTATTGTAAATGAGGTTTCGCCTGCCGCGGATCTTGGGACGACGCGGCGAATCACCCTCGATACCCGCGGCACATCGTTCTACTATACGAACACAGTCGAGGGCGTCCACCCGATTATTAGAGGCTATACCTATAATAAGAATCGCGGGTGGGTGACGGGCAGCTCGGATACAGGCTTTTACCTCGGCAGATTGCCCAACGACAGCAATATGACGAGGGGCACCCTCAAGGCTACGGACGCGCTACATGAAATCGTAATGACCCCGACAAATACGACGCTTATCCAGAAAGAGGGCAGTCTTATGGCGATGAATCGCGCATTCTTCCTGCGCGGCGCGATGGATAATGGTAAGACCAATTGGACGGAAGTCATCGTTGAGAAAGGCAATTTTGATGGTGCGATAAGATTGCGGGGTTATAGCCGCTTTGTCTTTAAGTCGGACGGCAACCTTAACGGCACCTCCACATGGGCGGCAATTCATGTTGTGCCGCGTTGCGATAATACAGGCAACAACTACGGTGGTGGTCCCGCGGAGTTTAT
>CAVCAF010000137.1:0-4361 GCA_963600185.1 Azospirillum sp. 51_20
AGCGGTCGGTGTAGGCGTGGATTTCCTTCGCACGCTTCTCCGCGCTCAGTTCAGGCGAATCGAACCGCGTTTCATTATCCCCCTTGTCAGCGAACAAAGAATATGCTATACTCTTTATGTCGCCGCGACCTCGGGATAGTGCGGACTTCTCGTCCGAAGACCCTGTTCGAAGGGTCTCGGCGACTTTCTTTATCTCATCAAGAAGCCCAACTTCGTGTAAATAAAACCTTTTGCCGTTTTGCGTTGAGTTGACAACGGCGAAAGCCACATGCGCTTTACCGCCAATGCTTATCGGCGCGGCAATTATGTGAGAATTATATCCGCGTCCTTTCCAATCTTCACGAGAGGAAACGACGCGACCCTCAGAGATAATCTCAGGCACAAGATTAAACGCCGCGATTTTTGCTCGTCCTGCGCCGTGGGCGAACGAGTCGCGAATGCCGCTCTTGGACAGTTCCACAAACCCAATCTCAGGATTGTTTGCTCTGTGGTAAACGCGTCCCCAATTCTTGTAGACGGCATCTATAATCGCCTTCTTGTCCATTCCTTCGTATTCGTGCCCCGTGGCTTTCGCGACAGGGTTGCCCTCGAGGAATGCGCGAATCTCATCGCGCCGCGCGAGTTCGGGCGAATCGAAGCGGATGTCCTCGCGCTGTGGGTTGAAGCGTTCCGAGAGCGGGATAACCTCCCCTGCGTCATCGCGCACAATAGGCTCTGCGCTCTTCACTTGCTCAGAGGAGAACGGAATAAACACGATATGCTTTTCAATGTCCGAGAACTTTCCGCCGTAGTCGCGAATACCGTCATAGCCTTCACGCTTTAGATAGGCGGTCACAATATCGGGAATAGACACCCACGCTTCATTAGTTCCTTTTTGCACATCTTCACGCAATGTCGCAATGAAATCTTCAGCCGTAGTGTTATTCTTATCAAACCAGTCTGCGCCCTCACCTTCTTGGCGATAGTCGTCCTCGTTTTGTGTAGCCACCCAGCGTTCAAGTCCGTCAATAAAAGCATTGTCTATGCGAGAGGTGTCTAGCGGATTATGAATGCCGAGATAGACATCATAGACTTTCTCGTGGCGAGCATAGGGGTCAACCCATATTGGCTCGCCCCAACCTTGTTGCGCGAACGCGTCATAAACACCTGCTAGACGAAGGACATCTAAGAATCTACTCTTATTTCCTCCAACGAAAGTTCCGCCTCCCACCCAGTTATAAATCAGCGCACGGATTGCGTTTCCATCTACTTGGCGGAGATGTTGGCGGAAGCCACCATTACCATTATCCGTTGTCGGGTCAAGTATAAGTTTGCCGTCTCCTTCCCAGTCTTCACGAACTTGTCCTGCCTTTCGTGTAATCTCCTGCCGCTGTGCACTGGTCAACTCCCACCACACCGAAGACAAGGCGAATTGGTACTGCCCGATTTTTACACAGAACTGCGCGTCCTCGTCTGGAATCTCTTCATAGGCAAGAGAGGTATCCTCTTTCGTTTTTGCATAGTTCTCTGCCACCGCGCGTGTGTCAGTAAAGTATGCCATCGGACCACTCGTTGCTCTGTCAGGACGGAACACATTCCCCACGCGGTCGCCGCGTGCTGTGCCGTGGTAGGCGTGGATAGTATACCCAGCCTTTCGCGCGGCACGCTCTACTTGCTTTTGTGCCGTATCCACATCACCACGCTTTACCGCGTCAAGATACGCCGCGTCCTCTTCAGGCGTGACGCGAGCAAGTTCAGGCGAATCGAAGCGGATGTCATTCTTGTTTTGCTTGAGTTTGTTCAGTGCGTCGAAGAACCGCATTGCTTCTTTCTTTATTTTAGGGAATAGCTCTTTTGTTTGCTTCTGCATTATAGTAGGCAATGACGAAAATTGGCAGTAACGGGATGTTTGATTATCAAAGACTTCAATTAACCTCCCTTCAAGAGAAAATGCAACATTGTATTGTAGCGTTCTAAACTCAAGTTGCGGTTCTTCCTGAAATGAGTAATCAGAAAAATAAAAACAAAGATTGCCTACATGTCCAAGGTCCATATATTCTATGCGCCAATCCTTGGTCACTTCAGCAGATGCTCCCCCAGGTATTTCCTTTAAGTTTGCTACTAGATGAGAAATCCAAAGCGGATTGTTGTATGAGACTTCCACATCAGCATATACTTCATCAGAGCCTTTAATTAAGATTCTGTTGCGATAAATACTTTTATGTGGTATGTCTTGTCTATCCCACCACTTTTGTTTTTCATTATCACTAGCCGAAAAAGCGAGAAGTTTGCCGTCCTTAAAGGCTACACGCTTCGGCCAGGCGGAATAATGCTGCCAATAGTGCCATGCGTCATATCTACCATTCGTGCCGTCTGATAGGTTGCCCTTGCCGTCACCGTGCAATAAGCACCATGGGTTAGCGTCCTCGCCCCAATGCGTGTTGATAATCTCGCGCATTGCCTTCTGCCCCTCGCGGTCATCTTGCACGAGGTAAGTGGTCACACCATAGGCAAAGTCACGCTTGTCGCTCAATTGCGGCACGGTGTCGGGGTCAATAGGCTTTGCTTTTGGCTTGTAGTCGTGGAGTGCATCAATCATCGCGAGTGGCGAATTGTAGGAGAGCGCGTCCGTATTGCCTCTGCCCTTAGCGCGTTCGGCGTAGCCTAAGGCTTCCGTCACCTTTGGCGCGTCCTCGGGTAGCCTGATTGCGCCCCTGATGAACCAGTGGAGCGCGGCTTTCTGCGCTTTCGTGGTATTGAACTTGCCGATTTCTTCAACAGCCTTTTCAGCGACACCTTCCGCAAGGTCGGGTCTTTTGCGCTTGATGAGGGCGATAGCGTCCGCACGCGCTCGCTTACCTAGCTCAGGCGAATCAAAGCGAATGCCCTCGCGCACTTTTCTGCCGATAGGGAAGTGGAGGTTGTTGCGGATTTCTTCTGCCGCGTCGGGATAGTTCACATCCGCACTCTTTTGTTCGCCGCGTGGTTGGTGCCGCGCGAGTTCAGGCGAATCGAAGCGGATGTCGTTGTCGGCGGGGCTGAACGCGCCTGTGTTGTCTGTCGCAGACTTGACGGCGGACATTCCCTCAAATGAGATATAGACGGTAGAACTTCCACCGCCTAGAAGCCCATTGCCAGCACCGCCTTGGTCTTGAATATTATTGAAAATGACACCATCATGACCTTGCTTCTGAGCGAATGCCGCGGCTTCCCGCGTGGTCGCAGTTCCGACATCTGACATTCCGATGTTCTTTCTTGGGATGTCTGACCAGCCATTATCTTCACAGTCCACAATAAGCGGATTCCGAAGATTGAAATAGAGTGGATAAATGCCGCTGTTATTGCTCCCCTCTTCAAGGAACGATGTGTCCGCGTAGTTCGCCAACCAGTCGAACATGTCAGTCTCATGGTTGCCCGACATCCATTTGTATTTCTTGCCTGAATCGCGTGATGTGACCGTGATTGTCTGTTCGTCATCAGAAAGTTCTACATCAATACCAAATTGGTCTGCGACAAGTTCTAGAGTATCGGCGAAGCCCCATGTCGTTGACAAGTCGGATTCTGCGAACAATGCCTCAATAGCCTCGCGCGTTTTCATTTCGGTGGGTTTTTCGTCATTGAGACTTCTAATGCTCCCTTGCACCCCTGCGTAGCCTCGCGCCACTCTTTCCGACGAAGTTGCGAATATGCTCCGTTCGTCGTCTGAGAACTCAGGGTTAAAGACTGTGAAGCCGAACTGCTGTGTCCCGTGGTACACAACCTTCGGTTCGCCGTTCTCATCCACGGCCTTGGAAACAGAATTGGGGTTGATGTTTTCGGCGAGATGTGCTATACTATTGACGAACTCCGCAATCGGGGCTTGAGTATCGTCTGTAGTAGACGAATCAGCCAACTGCCCTGCGGAGTTCTCGTATTTTCCAATATCAACTGCTTCAACAGTATAAACCTTTTTGCCATATTGTTTATACTCAACAACCGTCAGCATAACGGGCACGAACGCACCCGACTGTGGGTCACGCATTGCCGTACCCAGTCGCCGCACTTGCTCAACTTCTGCACGAGCGTGCGTGTCGGGGTGTGTCGTCTCAAGTGTAGCGGACGCAAAGAGTTTGTCCACATTGGCAATAGCAAGCGCGTGTAAGCGCGGAGAGACGGACTTCTTAGCTGCCTTTTCGCTCCCCATTTTCGCAAGGGACGCATTGCTAATGGTTGCCGTAATGCCGAGATGATTGTTCTCAATAGGGGTGTTCAATATGCCCGCGTCACGGACAATCTGCATAGCGTCCTCAATGGACTTCGCCGTCCGTGCGTTTGCCGCTTCCGCGAGGGCTTCCCAGTCGCCGAACCAGTTCTTGAACGCGGGGGTGCGCACCTGCACCCAC
>CAVCAF010000138.1:0-2360 GCA_963600185.1 Azospirillum sp. 51_20
ATGATGATGTTTATGGGCTTTTAGTGCTATATGAAGATAGTTTTATTTTTCGTTGTTATATTTTTGATAAATTAAAGAAATCTCTCAAAAGGGAAGATGTAGATCCTGAATGGTTGCGATCAAATGTTCATATTGTAGGATTATATGAGATTGAGAAATTTGCATATAGTAAAAAGGATATGTTCCAATTTTTGGATGAATGGAAGAGAGATAAAAAGAAAATAGATGATTACTTTATCCCATGCGAAGAAGAGTTTAATTTTAGATACCCGAATTTTGAGGGATTGTTAAAAAATCCTAATAAAGCGTTTGCACATTTGTTTACATCATGATATTGAGGAGAAATTAAAGTGGAGATTAAACATGAGAATATTGCATGTTGTAACGGGTGTGCATAAAGCAGGCGGAGGGACTTCTGAGGTGATTCCCCGGATGTGCGAAGCACTTGCTACGGCTGGACAAGATATTCGTTTGGTAACAAGTGCAGGCGATGTGCCGTCAGACGCAGCGCTTCGTGCAAAAGTAAACGGCGTTGATGTGCGGTTTTGTCCTTTGCGATCTTTCCCCTTGCTTTCATTCCCATGTGTGACGAAGCAGTATAAGAAGGAATTGCTTGAGGGAGTTGTATGGGCGGATGTTGTTCATGTCCATGGGCATTGGCAAGAGCCAGGATGGCTGGCGATAAAGTTCGCTCGCCGTTTGGGCAAACCTTATGTCATGCAACCTCACGGATTCCTTGAGCCCGAACGGCTAAAGAAGTCAAAATGGGCAAAACGAATTATTGGTGCATTGATTGAGCGTCCAAATCTGAACAGGGCGACAGCTGTGATTGCGACGGCGGAGAGCGAGAAGCGGGGGATTGAGCAGTATAGCATCAGAGCCCCGATAAAGATCGTGCCATTGGGGTTGGATACGGTAGCTCTTGACGCGGCGGTGCGTGCGCCTTCTCTTCTTTTGCGGTTTGGACTTGATCTTGCAAAGAAAACGTTACTCTATTTCTCGCGGCTTGCGCCGATTAAAGGGCTTGACCTTCTAGCCGAAGCGTGGGCACAGTTGCCAGAATTGCATAGTTCATGGCAACTGTTGATTGCAGGTCCCGATGATCGTGGTTATGCTATCGAGATTCAAGACCTCTATTCGCGGATGATTACGGACGGTTCAGTCATCTTTTCGGGACCGCTCTATGGGAATGAGAAGAATGCACTTTTAAAGTCCGTAGATGCTTTTGTCTTGCCAACGCGGAGTGAGAACTGGGGTATCGCTGTTCAAGAGGCTCTTGCGGCTGGATTGCCTGTTGTTTGCACTAAAGGGGCACCGTGGAAGGTGATCGCTGATGAGGGAGCGGGCGAATGGGTGGATGTCAGCGTGTCAGCTATTCGCGAAGGCTTGTGCAATGTTCTCTCTACTGATGATGCGTCTCGTCAGAAGATGGGAACAGTTGGTAAACTTATCGTAGCTCGTAATTTCGGCTGGGAAGGTATAGCTAAGAAATTAATAGATCTATACGAGGCGGTAAGGGTAAGTTGTGCTAAAGATTAAAAATGACTAAAAGACCGCTATTTTCCTGTGTGATACCTGTGAAGGGGGCGCGTCCGTATTTTGCGGAGGCGATGGCTTCATTGCAGTCTCAGGGAATGGGCGAAGATTTAGAAGTCATCATCCAGGACGGCGATGTGGAGCAAGATAACGGACAAAGCGACGCGCTCAACAAGGGCTTTGCCAAGGCTCGCGGCGAATGGCTCTTCTGGTTGAATGCAGATGACATTCTCCTCTCGGGTGCGCTCAAGGCGGTCGCGGATGTTATCCGTCGAAAGCCTTCCGCACAATGGATCGCTGGGAATACGGCGTATCTTACCTCTGAGGGGCGCGTGCGCTGGTGTGTATGGGATAGCGGATGGAAGTGTGCCTATCGCGGACTTCCCGCGCAGGTGTATGGCCCAAGTGCGTTCTTCCGCCGCGAACTCTTTGACCGTGTCGGACAGTTTGATACAAGTCTGGACTATACAATGGATGTTGATTTGTGGTGTCGTATGCGACAGGCGGGTTATTGGTATGAGAAAGTGCCGCGCATCGTTTGGGGATTTCGGCTGCATAAGGACAGCAAGACGCACCAGGCGCAAATGCGCAAGTCGTGTCCGCTTGTCGAAAAGGAGATGACATGTGTCTGCGCACGGTATGGTGTTTCGATTAAGTGGTATGATTTGCTTTGGGCACATTTCGTTCGCTTTGTCAATGGGGATTATTTGCGAGCGGTGTTTTGGACGATAATTAGCCGTGTAAAGCTACAGAAAGGGATATTGAAGAAAGAAGAACTAAAGTTATGAGATTCTATGGAATAGATCTCTTGAGAGGAATTGCCG
>CAVCAF010000138.1:2370-4348 GCA_963600185.1 Azospirillum sp. 51_20
GTAACGCGTGCAGTTGACGAGGCTTTCCCCGAAGGTGTCGCTTTGGCAGGAATGTGTTGGAAGGGGCATCTATCATGAGGCTCTATGGAATAGATATTTTGCGGGGGATTGCTGCGTTTGGCATTGTCGGATGCCATCTCGTGTTAAGCCCTCGGACGGTGGCTGGCGAATGGCTGACGCATTTCTGCGACATGAATGTCGCGGTCTTTGGCGTGATTGCCGGATACTTCACGCATATTTCGAATGACGCGAGAGCAGGCTCTGATATTGCCAAGCGGCTTAGGCGACTTCTCCCGACTTACATTGTCTGGACACTTGTCTTTCTTGCCGCGAGTTTTGCCTTCAAGGTTGCCGCGCATGACGATCTGAGCCAATATTTGGAGGCTTCCTTTTGGACGGGGGCGGCGTTTTTTGGAGGTTCTTCCACACACCTTTGGTTCATCGCCGTTCTCATTTATGTACAGGTTTTTGCCATCCTGTTGCTCAGGCAGAATCCTTCAGTTTTGATTAAGTGGGGGTTTGGACTTTTTGGCATTGCGCTTTCGGTTGCGTTGGATAATTGGTGGGGCAAATACTTCTTCCGTCTCTTTGGTTTTCTTTGGCTCGGCATTGCCATGCGCGACATCTGTTGGGGATCATGGAAGGCGTTCGGCATTGTTTCGCTTATTGCTTTGGTGGCACATGTGATGTTGCAGGGCGTTGTCCCTGGTTTTGTCTGTGACATGCTTGTCGCGATTCCGCTCGTCTTCTTTGCGGTTCGTCTACCCCTGGGGGGGGGTATATCCCGCGTTGCGCAATTCCTGGGCGCGACGAGTATGGGCGTTTACTTGGCACATCCGCTCCTGACGAAGTTTGGGTATGTGGTCGTTACGCGGTTTTGCGACAAGCCGTATGGGACTTGGGTTGTTTTGGCGGACTGGATTCTTTGCTGGGCGGTGGCGATCTGTTTCGCGTCTGTCGCATTGCGTATTCCATATGTACGGAGGGTCGTTAAATGAGAAGCTCCGAATTGGTGAATGAGGAACTGATATGAATATGCCGCTTTCAATTATAATGCCTGTTAAGAATGACGATTGGAATCTTGCCGAATGTTTGTCTTTACTAGAAGATTTTGATGATGTTCAAATTGTGGATTCAGGAAGTTTAGATCATACAAATGACGCTACCGAGAATTGGGAGCGTCCCATCGTGCAATTTAAATGGAATGGACAGTTCCCTAAGAAACGCAATTGGGCATTAAGAACTTTGACATTAAAATGTCCATGGGTAATGTTTCTTGACGCTGACGAACGGATGACACCAACATTTAAGGTTGGAATAAGCAAGTTCCTTAAGTCTGAAGATGCTGAGAAATACGATATTATTCGCTGTTTCTATGACAATTGGTTTATGGGGCGGATGTTGCGGCATGGTGATATTATGCAAAAGACTTCTATCTTGCGTGTTGGTTCGGCGGAATATGAATATATTGAGGAGAACCATTGGTCTAATCTAGATATGGAAATTCATGAGCATATCATCCCTCGTCGATTAGAGGCGGAGTATACAATCACGGCACGGCTTGAGCAGCATGATAAGCGCCCATTAGAAAGTTATTATCAAAAGCACGAAGAATATGCGAAATGGGAGGCTAATCGATATTATAGACTTATAGAGAAGTATGGAAGAATTGATAGCGTTCTAAATCTAACAAAACGGCAGAAAACAAAGTATAAGAATATCACAAAGAAGTGGTTTGCAACAGCTTATCTTTTAGTTTCATATGTCTTTAAGGGAGGGTTTATGGATGGTAGAGCTGGACTTGTTTTTGTATTAGGTAAAATGCGATATTTTAGACATATTCGTCAGTTGATATTCATGAAAAGTCATTAATAATAAGTTTCTGCTAGTGGAATGGTAGCGAAGAAAATCAAAATTAATAGAGAGGTAATTGAAATGAAGTATTGTCCTGTTCAAACGAATCAGAGACCCACGCGGG
>CAVCAF010000139.1:0-4338 GCA_963600185.1 Azospirillum sp. 51_20
CGCGATTGGACTTAATTGTGGAAGCCGTGTAGAAGTCAGTCGTGCGTGGCCAATTACTTGAAACGCCCGGCAGGATATTCGCGAGACCATAGTCATTGCGAATCTCGCCTGGCTTCACAGGGCCTTCCGTCTTAAGCGATTCGCGAAGAATGACCTTATCGGCATCGGGATTCTTGGCGTAAGAGCCAATGCCCTTATTCTCAAGATGCCGCCACTGTCCGCCACTTTGATGTTGCCGCCACGCGCCCCCACCCATGAAGCCGCGCCAACCGCCGCCCTCGGTCATGAAGTGGGTATAGGGCATCGTGTAAACGCCCTTCTTCTTCGGGTCGCGCATAATCGCGAATGTCGCGTAGCCCTCTGGACGCGAACCAATCGCGGGAAGCTTCGTGCCGTCCGAGAGTGTCGCGTAAACACGATAGAAGCCAAGCTTCTTTAACTGCCACGAGATAAGATAATGCGCCGTACCCGTGCCCGCGTCATTTACTTCGATATGCAAATCTTTCTTTTCGTGGAGAATGCGGTCATCGGCATCCCGCACAATAATATGCGCCGAGACACCCTTCTCCCGCGGCTTAAGTCCCGTTGCCGTAAAGTAGAGATAAACATCCTCGCCTTCAATAAACATATTCGCGCGCGGCTCACTCGTTTCACAAACGAACGAAGTCGCGCCATTAAGCGGCAAGTTCATCGCGGCAATTAAGGCGAATGCTCCCAGCGCGGCACGACCCAACTTTCTATTCTTTCGCATATTTCTTATTCTCTATTTTTTGGGTAGACGGTTTCCAGCCTTCAATCTTAAAGCGCAAGAGCCGACTATTTTTCGTATCTTCCGCGACAATCCAGCGTCCCTCACGCGCAATTTTGCCAATCACGATTCCGCCTGACACAGTCGTTTTAGAAACTAACTTTAGCAACTTCTCGCGCTCACCTTTGGGACTCAGCGTCATGCACGGCTTATCCGAGAGATGTAACCAAAAACGCGCGGCGGTATTATGTCCAGGCGGAGGGAATGTCTTAAAAAGCCACTCGCCGCCTTCACCCGCCGCCACTCGCAAGTTCTCACCCTCATTACGGAAATCAAGTGGCTTTAAGATCCAACTGCCATTAACACGGTAATAGGTTTCATCCGAGAGATCAAAAGTACCCATCTCATCCGCGTCAAGATACATGCGCCGCACTGTGCCACCCATCGAAAGATAAACATAGCGTCCGTTTATCGTCAAAGCCGTTAGGGCACTAATACCGCCAAAACGCCTACGGAACGCTTCCTCGCCCTCATCGCGCACATAGAGTCCCTGGACTGTCGCCAAATATTCGCGCTTACCCTGCTTCGCATAGCCACGCACGGAACACCCATTCTCTACGCGATACACATTATCCCGCGCTCCCGCGAGGTTGTCGGCTAAACGCATGAGGCTATCAAGCCCCGAATGATAAGTCGCCCCGCCACTCGTGCGGACAAAGCCAAAGCCGCGATTCATTGGCCACCCGCGCCCGACGACTTGGGTGCCGTCCGCCCTATACCGATAAAGTCGCAGGTCTGGATAATACGAGACGGCTATAAGATCGCCCTCTGGCATAAAGCCAAGCCCACAAATTGGGGCATTCTGAAGACGCGGCGCGAGCGCAAGCGGCACGCCGACTTCTTCACCTTTCTCATCTATGCCGAGGAGACAATCGCGTTTCGCATCGTAGGTGATATAGCGCCCGAACTTCGCGAATGGATGCTTCGGGTCGGACGGCACAACTGCCGCGAAGTCGAAGCGGTATTTAGGCGTGCCGAGGACATGTTTAAAGGTAAGGGTCGCGGAATCTATCTCCCACACATCATTCGCGCCAAGCGCACGAAAAACGCGTCCGTCCCAATGCAGGAAGTTGCCCTGCATAGGCTTTCCCGTCGCGGTGGGGAGTCCCTCTTTAATTTCGTAGAGCTTATTGTCGTCGCCCGCGAAGAAGATGCGTCCCTCAGGACCTTCTACAAGGCAGGTCACCCCCACGAAGGTCAGCGGCTCCTCGTTCGGGAGTGCTGACTGCCCCATGACACCGTGGAATTGCACGGTTATCGCGAGCAGTAGTGCGCCTATCATTCCGCGTCTCCTAAGGTGAGCATACCGAACTTCATCGGATTTTTCAGCTCAAATGCACCTGTCTTGGAAGGTCCAATCTGAACTGTACGGTCGAGATGATCTTGGTCGAGTAGCGCAATTGTCCACCCAAGCCTCTCACCAGGCGAAACCTTCGCGAGCCCCAGAACTTCCCACTTAATGCCAATCTCATAATTGGTATAGGTGCGTCCATCGGGGTCTTTATGTTGCGTAATACCCAACTTGCCTTTATCGGGGTCAATGTAGGTCTTTGGGAACCCCTTCGGATCCCATGTCATCGTGCGGAACATTTCAGGTCCTTTCTTCGTTAGTGCAAAGTCGAGTTCCGTCCGACACCGCGTAAGTGAATCTAGCCACATATTGTTCGTGTTCTTGTAGCGATACACTTTGGTGAAACCCATCTGCACGCAGTCCCAGTCCCAAGTCTTAAAGCCGACTTCTTCTTGCAAGAAGACATCATCCTCAGTGCGCACAAAGAAGAGCAAATAATCCTCATTCCAAGCGACGCGGACATCGCCGCGCATATCCTTAGGCCCTTCATGGAACTGTCCAAGATCGGTGGACTTAGAGGAGTCAATCTCCCACGCACGAATGCCCTGCCACTCGTCATCCTTACCATCAAATGTCGGGGTCGCCATATGCGCGGCGAAGAGATAATTCATCTCATCCTTAACTGTATACACGCGGTCGGCTACAGAAATCTCGACTTCTACAGGAATCTCCTCAAGCGCGGAGACTTCAAGCGCACCAAAGGTGACATTAAAGTCTTTCGTCTCGTCCGCCTTTAGGCTGAAGTCGAATTGGGCGTGCCCATCGGGATAACCCAATAGACGCACTTTCGCCGTGCCACTAAAGGGACGCCCACCTTGGGTTTGAAGGCGAACTGCCGCGCCATAAACACCCTTCTTATAGGTCGGGAGCACCGCTTCACAGATAACGGGTTTAAAGTTGCGCTTCTCACGCTGAATACGCGCGGCGGTATTCTCTTTCTCAAGACGTTCCTTCGTCCATGTCTCGGGATTGATATCAAGAACATATTGTGGGGCTTCCGTCAGATCTAGCGTCAACTTACCGCCTGGAGTCTTCACCGTGCGCAAATTGCCCATGATATCCGCAATCGTCACTTCTTCGCGACCAATTTCCACCGTGACGCGCGAGCCATCGCCATAGTCCCACAGCGGCAGAACCGTATGCCCATCTTCCGCCCGCAAGACATAACCAAGGACAGTGTCGCCAAGGAACTCGACAGGCCCGACACTGTTATGCCCCTCAACATAGTTTATCATCGCGTCAAGCGCGGGCAACACGGGTTTCGGACTCGTCTTCGTCGGGCTCATATCGCTACGATAAGCATCGTAATCGAGGTTGTAGTTAAAGCCATAGCCCATCTCATTACGGTAGTCCGCGCCCTTAAAGAGTGAATTAGAACGCCACCCTTCGCCGAGCATAATAATTGAGCCGCGCACCATGCCGTACATCTGTGTCCCTTCGCGTTCGGGGAGCCCATGCGTAGAGTAGCCAAACTCCGTACCATAATACGGCAAGTCCTTGCCCGAGAGTTCACGCACCATGCGTTTATAGCGGCGGCAACGCTCTACGAGTCCATTCGCCTCCACGGGGAAGCCGACATAGGAGTGCTCCGAAATGCCGTCGCCATATTCGCCGAGTCCTGCACGCAAACAGCCTTTAAGATCGCCTGGCATAAGTAAAATGCACGCCTTCGGGTCGTTCTTGTGGATCGTCTCATAACCGACGCTAAAGAAGTTAATAAAGTCATCCCAAGTTGAGACACCATAAATCGGATCCCACTCAGAAGTGAATTGGTAGAGGTGAATCGGATGATCGGCGAACTGCTTCGCCCAGTTCTTCGAAAGCGTATCGCAGAAGTCGCGCCAAGCCTCAAGTCCTTTCGGCGCTAACATCGGGATACGCGTCTTAAGTGAGGTCGCCGTAAAATATTCCGTTGTCAGCGGCCACTTGGGCGAAGGTCCTGTAAACATATTCGCGATACCGTAGTCGTTGCGAATCTCGCCAGGCTTCACGGAACCTTGTGTCTTAAGCGATTCGCGAAGGATGACCTTATCCGCATTGGGGTTCTTCGAATAACTACCAAGACCCTCATATTCAAGGTGCCGCCACTGTCCACCACCTTGATGTTGACTCCACGCGCCGCCGCCCATAAAGCCGCGCCAACCGCCGCCCTCGGTCATGAAGTGGGTATAGGGCATCG
>CAVCAF010000140.1:0-4171 GCA_963600185.1 Azospirillum sp. 51_20
CCCTTATGCTTCTTATCATCTTTGGATGCCGGGCGAATATGATTGGCTTTTAATTGGACGCGAAAAGCCGCGGAAATTGAAGTTAAACGCTCTTTTTGAGCTCTTTACTCGCGAAAATCTCTTTGATGAGTTTGCCTCGGCTGGGTTAATGGAGCCCGCGGATATCTTTTCGAGCTATGTTGGCACTTGGGCGGAGCTCAAGGACGCTTTTGGGGGCGATTTGACGGAGAATGCCCTACCCGAAAACTTTGTTACGCGCGATATTCCTACCCTCGATTGGCTAACGAAGGGAGATTTAGAGGCGGATATCCTTAAAAAGTTCCACCAAGAAGTCCGTAGCCGCCAAATTATCCGTCGCGAAGTTCTTAAGGGGGCAATTTTTGCCCGCCACGGAGATGAGGATGGGGCTTTGGATGCCTGGTCAGCGGCATGGCGGCGGAATCCGAATGATTCCATGCTTCTAGAGCGACTTTACCGCCTCGCGGTTAATGCCCGCACCTTTATGAAAGTGGGCAACCTAAAAGGTGCGGCGAAATGTTATGAGACGATGATTGCCATACGCCCAACCGATATTCCCGTCCTGAAGGCGTATGCGGACTGTCTTTTGACCCTTGGGCAACGACCTTTAGCCCAAAAAGTGCTCGAAAAGGCACGCGAATTCGAGAAATCTAAGCCTAAGTGAGGTTCTTGCTTGAAATCTAACGCCTTTTTTGGTAAAATATAGTCATTACTTAACGAAAGGATAAGAGAATGTTCCGTTCTAAAAGGATGATGTCCTATAAAGAAGAGTTCTATGAAGCCTCTCAAGAAGATAGAGAGGGTGCTGGGCTTAGTCATCCCGCGCCCGAGAAGTTTACGCTAAATGACTATATTTGCGCGGCGATTCTTGGTGTCGTGGGGATTGTCTTTATTAGCCTATTGACATTCTCCTCCTTGCACCCAACGGCTTGGGTTACTTGTGCCGAGGCGGCTGGACTTCGTGCCCCCCAATCGGTAATACCGGGCTTTTGGCGACTTTTTGCCCATACGCTCTATTCTATTACAGGCATTGGCGCGGGCAACGGGATTATCGCCTTTATGGGTAAGATTTCGTTTGGCGTTATCCTGAGTTTCTCTTACCTATTCTTCCGCGGCATTTTGGCGCTCTTTGTCCGTTCGCGCATGGCGGATTACATTTTATGGCGGCGGTATGTTTCGCGAATGATATGCGCCCTCGCGGCACTTCTTTTTACGGCATCTGATCCGGTTTGGCAACTTTGCCTTTCGTTTATGCCGCGTACACTTATCCTTGTGGTTATGATTATTGCCGCGTTTGAGTGGGTTAAGTTCCTGACGGGCGGTAGTGTACGCCCAGCCTATATCGCGATGCTATTATTTGGACTTATCTCGGCTGAAACACCATTTGGCTTTATCGCGACGATTCTTTGTTGGGGAGGCTACTTGATTCTCCGCTCCAAGGGTCAGCTTATGCACATTGACTTAATGGACACCTTTAAGTTGCAGTCCGCGAAATGGTTCCTAACCTTCTTCTTTGCACTCGGCATAATTGCAGGTGTTGCGCTAAATGTGGTGAGTTTTGTGCAGTTTGGTGGACTTGAGGCGACTAAGATGGGGGCGGGCGACCTGGCGCTCGGGTATGCGGTAGAATACTCCCATACTCTTTTCTCGGCTGCAACGGCGGGGGGATGGATTATTTGCGGCGGTTTCGCCATTATGGTGCTCGTCGTTTCGCTTATGTTCATTTTCCGTACGACGGATGTCGAGTATTTCTTGGGCTACACCGAGGGACTTACGATTTTTGTCGTGGGTGTGCTCTCGTATACCCAGCTCTTTTCTATCCGTGCACTCTGGTCCTGGAACTGGATTAAGTCGCCAGAAATGGTGAATAACACCTATTTACTGTCACTTTTCGTGCTGTTCTTCGTGATGGGGCTTCTAATTGCGCTCGCGGTACTGTCGGTAAACCTCTTTTGCCGCGACCCGCGGCGGATTGCCCAGCGTTTGGGTGTAAATGTTGAGGATATTGACTTTTCTAAGAAGAATAAGCGGGCTCTGCGCTTCGTTGTCTTTACTTGTATTTGCGGCGCTTTGGCAGTTGGCATTTTGCCGAGCCGCTACCAACCCCGCACGAACCGCATGCTCTCCCTGATGCGGGTTTATGTGCTTGAAATGGTGCGTGAGGCGGGGGACGCGAAGTGGGTCTTCACGGATGGCTCCTATGACGCGGCAATTGAGCTAGAAGCTGCCGCGAAGGGTAAGAATATTGTCTGCTTGCCAGTGTTTAATGGGTATACCTCGCGCCAAACAAAGACCCTCGGGCAGTATCTACAGGACGATGAAGATCGCCTTTCAGCCCAAATTGGGGGCGCGAATATCCTGAGCACTTGGCAACGGGATAAACCCGAGCGCCTAAAAGAGGCTGCCCTCCAAGTCGGGTTTGAACTTTGGCGTCGTAGTGGCGGAACCTATCCCACGACTTCTGGCACCCTTAGCCGTCCCGGAATGGATAAGGAAATGTGCGCGTCTGGCATAAAAGTGACGCGGATTTTGATGGATAACATCATTAGCTACTATGAGAAGGGCGAGATTAGCTCTTACTCAGGACGCATGGTGCACGACCTCTTCCTCTTTATGCAATGGCGGTTAGGGCGACTAGCGCGTATTCGTGCCGAAATTGCTGACCATGAGGATAATAGTAAGCTCGCCTTAGAAGAAACGGACTACGCGAATAAGCTCGATGATAAGAATATGTCTCTAAAGAAGCTTATTGAGAATGTTTCTCAGGCGAACCGCAATATGATGCGCCAAATGACGCCGCGGGAAGGGTTGCAATTCGCCTTGGTGCGTGCGAACTTCCAACTCGCGCGGCATTATGCCAAACCCATCCTTGAGGCTGACCCTGACAATTCGGACGCGAACTTCGGTATGGGCATGAGCTACTTTGAAGAGGGACAATTTGCCCGCGCCGAGGAGTTCCTTACCCGTTGCCTAAAGCGCAATGAGGGGGAACCCGCCGTTTGGAATAACCTCGCCGTTATTAAGATGAAACTCGGACGCCTTGAGGAAGCTAAGCGCGATGCCCAAAAGGCACTCTCAATTATCCCTGACTCAATTGAGGTTAAGGATACGATTCGTGAAATTGAGAAAGCCATTAAAGAGCGCGATACAGATATGAAGAGCGCCCCAGCGGGGAGCACGAAAGACGCTAAAAAAGAAGCGAATGAGGTTGAAAAGTAATAGTTATGAAGAGGAAAGAACTTGAGGACGAAATCCGCGGCATAATTCTCGCCTCGGTTGAGATGGATGGGTTAACTGCCGAAGCCCTCGCCGCCGACCGTCCCCTTTTTGGGGACGGGGTTGGACTTGATAGTATCGATGCCCTAGAAATTGGCGCGGCACTCCGCAAGAAATACCATGTTAAGTTTAAGGCGAACTCAGACGAGAATCGTACCCATTTTTATAGTATCGCGACACTCGCGGACTTCATTGCCGCGAATGCGGGGATTCCCTTAGAGGATTAAAAGTTTATAAAGTTAGGTAAGGTTTAATTTATGAAGACTAGAGAAGAGATACTTTCCGCCATTAGTGATGTGCTCGTAGAGGAGTTTGAGTGCGATCGCGCGGCACTTAAGCCCGAAGCGCGGCTTTTTGAAGATTTGGACCTCGATAGCATTGATGCCGTGGACTTAATCGTCCGCCTCCAGAACCAGACCCAACTCAAGGTCAAGGCGGAAGACTTTAAAGCTATCCGCACCCTCGGGGATGTGGCGGATGTCATACTTAAGTTGATGGCTGAACAGGCGCAATGAAGCGTCTTGGCTGGGGATTCGGGTCAATTACACTTATTTGGACGCTTTACCTCCTGCGTGCCAATGTGTGGTTTCGCCTGTACCCAGTCCTAATCGTCGGGTTCGTTCTCGCGACTTTTACAATTTCGCTCTTTCGCCGTCCGCTCGTGGAAGTTTTTGCCGCGCGTATGGGGGCGACTTTGGATGAGCCCACGAAGTTATATTGTTTAAAAGTGACACGAATTTGGGTCGTTTTCTTAACTTTACACCTCCTAGTTACGATTGCGACCCTGTTTGCTCCCCTAAGGATATGGGCAGTTTACAATGGTTTACTCGCCTACATCCTTATGGGGGCACTCTTTCTAGGCGAGTGGATCTACCGG
>CAVCAF010000141.1:0-4116 GCA_963600185.1 Azospirillum sp. 51_20
ATATCGCGCCGAAATGAAAGGCTAGAAAGCGGACAGTATTTGGCAAATCAAAAACCACCCCATTATCTAGAGAACGGACTTTTCAATTGACAAACTGGGTGCCGCGCGCGGCAAGATAGGGGCTTGATTTAGAGGGGAGATTATGAGATAATATTCGCTCCATTCCCCACAGGGAGGTTTTTAGCGTGATGAGTCGAGTATCTAGAGATTTCGTTTGTAGCGAGGGTGCACAATGAAGCGCGTTCTCTTGCTTTTAAGGCGCAATGCGTTCGGCATCGCGGTTCTCGGGAGTGCCGCCGCGGCATTTTTGTTCCCTAAGGCATTCTTGTCTTGGGGCGATGTGCGGCTTATGAGCCTCGTTCCGCCTGCGCTTCAGTTAATCATGTTTGGGATGGGCACGACGCTTACCCTCGGGGACTTTTTGCGCGTCGCGAAGTGTCCGTGGGGAGTCGCGGTTGGAGTAGTGCTGCAGTTTCTCGTCATGCCGCTCGTCGGGTTTTTGCTGGCACTCGCATTTGGGTTCACGGGGGAACTGGCGGCGGGGTGTGTGCTGATTGGCTCGGTCGCGGGCGGCACAGCCTCGAATGTGATTACCTATCTCGCGAAGGCGAATGTGGCGCTATCCGTGACGATGACCTGTTGCTCGACACTCCTCTCACCTTTTATAACGCCACTTCTTATGAAGCTCCTTGCCGGACGCTTTATCGCGATTGACGCGTGGGCGATGATGATTTCCATTTTGGAGATCGTGATTGTGCCACTCGTGGCGGGAGGACTCTTTCGGCGCATCTTTCGGCGGTGGATGACGACGCACAAAGTTGCCGCGGATCGTGCGCTCTCGGTTGTCTCGATGGTGGGCATCTGCTTTACGATCCTCGCCTTGACCGCACCGAGTCGGGACGCGTTTAAGGAGGCGGGCGCGCTCATCATCCTCGCGGCAGTCTTGCATAACTCAATCGGCTACTTCGGGGGATACTCTCTCACGCGGCTTTTGGGACGCTACCTGCCCCTTAATGAGGAAGACGCACGCACAATCGCGATTGAGGTCGGCATGCAGAATGGCGGCATGGCTGCGGCGCTCGCGACGGACGTAATTAAGAGCGCGGTCGCGGCACTTCCCGCGAATGTGTTCTCGATTTGGATGAACTTCTCAGGGTCTCTCATCGCGAATTACTGGAGCAGAAAGCCTCTTTCTAAGCAAGAATAAGGGCGCGGCAAAGTAGAAAGAAGGGGGCGCTAAAGTAAGAAGAAGGTGCGCCCTTACGCAAGAGAAAGGAAAAGTGTCCCGACGGTTTTGAAAAAGTGTCGGGACGGTTTTATAAAAGTGTCGGGACGGTTTTTGAAAAGTGTCCCGACACTTTTCCTTGATGAGGCTTGGACGCGACCTTGTTTGGACTTTGCGGCGACCGATTTCTTGCTGGGGGAAGACCCTAAAGTTAGGGGAGAAGCCGCGCTTGGCTACTGAGAGCAACCGCGGCAAAAAGTGGACTTCGAGGCGGTTTATTGGGCGAATGGATAGTAAATAGCACTACCCTAAGTTGTATCTGTACTTGAAACGGCAGATTTGGTAAAATATTCTTGTTCTTTTTAGAGGGACTCTCTCCTCTTTAAGCGCGGCAGAAATTGCAATGAAAGAAACTGGAGTTAGAATGATGGTAAAGAAGGCGAAAACGCTTCTCCTCAGTAGCGTTCTTCTTTGTAGTTTAGTTATTTCAAGCGCGGCACTTGGGCGCACACATGTTGAAGCCCTGCGCGAGAAGATTGCGAGTGGTGACCGCGACTATGTCTTCGTTGCCATGCACCGCGGCGATTGGCGAAACTACCCCGAGAATTCCATTGACGCGCTTAAGTCGTGCATTACGCTTGGGGCGGATATTGTGGAGCTGGATGTCTCGCGCACGAAGGACGGGCACTTCGTCCTTTCGCATGACGACACCCTCGACCGTGCGACGACAGGGACGGGTAAGGTCGAAGAGCATACCCTCGCGGAAATTAAGAAGTTCCGTCTAAGGGAAGGCTCGGGCGGATCTGCCGCGTCCGCGTCGAAGTACGGTATCCTCACGCTTGAGGAAGCCCTAGATGCCGCGCGCGGCAAAATACTTATCAACATCGACAAGTTCCCGCGCTATCCGAAGGCGATATTGGATGCGGTCAAGGCGAGAGGGTGCATTAGTAATGTGCTTATAAAGACGGACTGGGATGTGCAGACCCTGCGGAACATGATTGGCGAAGAGTACTGGGCGATGATTGAGAAGGGAGACCTTCTTTATATGCCGATTGTGAACTTTCCCGATGGCACGGGGCGTGCCGAGAGCTGGTTTAAGCTTGAGCCGCGTGTTAACTCGATGTATGAGTGCTGCTTCGCGAATGACGCGGGTGAGAAAGTCGTTGTGGGGCTGCAGGACAGATTCCCGAGTGCCCGCATTTGGGTGAACACCCTCTGGAAAGAACTCTGCAATGGGCATATGGACTATCGCGCCTTGCATGGCGAAGAGGATGCGTGCTGGGGGTGGTGCGTCGATAAGGCTAAGGCGACCATCATCCAGACGGACGCGGGTAAGGAACTTATCGACTACCTCAAGCGCCGCGGTAAGCGTGAACTCTAATCTAACGCGTGCCTAGCCAAAGCCTAACAAAGAAAGTGTATACTATTTAACATGAAAGTCACAGAAGGAACAAATGCAATGAAAAAGCAACTAATCGCAAGTATCGCGTCCGTTTGGACGATATGTGCCGCGCTCGCCGCCTCCCTGGGGGGGGGGGGTATGTTGGGTGCGGCTTGGGTTTACCTGCCGAGTGAAAGTGTCATTTCGAATGACAACGCCATCGGCAAGTCGACGGACTATGTCCTAAATGTCCAAGTTCGCGACGCGGCAAATCGCACCTTGACGCTCGGTAAGGGTTCGGCGGGCGACGCTTTCAAGGCGTGTGGCGGAACGACGCTTGACCTTTCAGAGCGCATAGAAGACGCGGACGGCAATCAATGGACGATTGAAGTGCTCGCGTATAATGCGCTGAGAAGTTCCGAGGCACCTTATACGACGATTGTTTTGCCGAAAGAGTTGACGGCTTCGAGTGGACAACAATTTAATATTCAGGGTAGAACTTTTGAGTCTGTGACAATGGACTGCCCGAATTGGGCGGGCAATATTGAGCAATATTTTTTGTGTGGTGCTAAATCTGGCACGATTAAACTGCCAAAGATTACGAAACTTGAACATGCCTCGCTCGGTATCGCTGGGGATGTCACTGATTGGGATCTCTCGGGCGTAGAAACATTTAAGGACTCGCCATTTTACTGGCAGACGCAACAGGGAACTTTGAACTTGCCTTCAGTAAAGGTGATGGGGCGCGTTGCTAATAACATGCAATATGACCGCGTCTTGTTGGGTGTGCGTCATTTGTCGCTTGAAAGTGTTGATGGAGGTGGTTTTGCTACAGATACAGCAAAGGGTGCGAACCGTTATGTAGCAGAAGTCGTTTTAGGTGGTGCTAAGGGCTGGACGATTGGGAGCGGTGCCTTCCTTACAATGAAGTTGACGCGCGTCTATATGGTCGGTGCAGTCCCGACATTTGCGGATAGCGAAGTCGCCTTTGGTTTAGATAAGAAAGAGAAGGAAATGGTCTTTTATGTGCCTGATACGGAAGAATGGGCAACGATTCGCGCGAATGCGACAGAATTGACCGAAGAGGATATAGAAGAGTTTAAGGCGGCGCACCCCGATTGGGCAGTCCCCTTTGGTGTCGTCGCGGCGGATGTCTTCCAAACGGAATATCCGCAGTACATTGGTATAGTAAATCCTGCTGATTGCGGTGTTTATCAATATGCTTCTGTTGGCAATCGTTCGGCTGGACAATATGGCGATAGTGTTTCCATTACAGTAGACGGTGAAGAAGTCACGACGGGGGATGTGCCCTATGGCTCAACCGTCACCGTAACGGCTACCCCAAAGGATAGTGCGACGATCGTTACATGGGAAGGCAAGCTCCCCGACGGAACAATCCCAACGGGCAACTCCTTTACCTATACGGCTACGGCAAATGCCGCGTTTTATGCAGTTTTCACGCATCCGTGGGAATATGACGCGGAGGCGGCAACTATTTCGGACGGCTACT
>CAVCAF010000142.1:0-4056 GCA_963600185.1 Azospirillum sp. 51_20
ATAAGGTGTATTTGACCCATGAAGAGCCTAAGGCGTATCCGTACTTCGGCGCGGCACGCAATGCCGAGTGGGTGGACTTCTGCGGCTGGCAGGAGTGGTCACGCGCGAAGTCGGTTCGTATGGGGCTTGATCGTATGCGTGCCGTTGAGCCTGATAAGGGCGTTGTCTCAATGGCACCGGGTCCTTACTATACAGCTCTTCGCGAAATCGCGAGCGAATATGGTACGCGTTTTCATGATACGGGCGGCATGGCGGCGTTTTGGTGGGAACTTTTGCCCATGCTTATGCACTCGAAAGGGCTCCCCTTTTCGCTTGAGCCGGGAGGCCCCGCGAGTGACCGTGAAGGCTTCCGCCGCATGACGAACTTCTACATGAGCGAAGGCGTGAACGCGATTCATTACTTCATCCACCTTGGTTGCATCTTTTGGGATCCAGAGATTCGTGAAGAGTTCGAGAAGCGCCTGCCCGCGCTTATGATGCTCGGCAAGATTTGTCCGCCCGAGAATGAAATCGCGATGGTTGCCGATTCGCGCGTCAATATGTATATGGGCTACCCATGGCGTAAGGATGTCGCGAGCGCCTATCCCTCGGGCTACATGACTTGGCGTTTTGCCGCGACGCTTGGTAGTAGCTATCAGCTCGACGCGGTTACGCCGTGCGACTTTAAGGATGGCAACGCTTCCAATTACCGCTTCTTGATTGACGCGAATAATACGCTCATGGATAAGGAGCAGGTTGAGGGCATTGAGCGCTATGTCCGCGCGGGCGGTACCTATATCGCGATGTTCCAATCGGGTCGCCACTCAATGACCGAACCCGATAGCTGGCAACTTAAGCACCTCGCGGGCGTAGAACCCGCGTGGCTCTCGAAGTTCGCGACTGAGCCGGACGAGAGGGGCAACCCACGCATCGTCCGTAAGGATAAAGCGAAGCGTGTTTCGCGCGAAGCGGCATCTGCCGCGAAGGGTATGCACGATAAGTTTGACGCGGATGGTATCGGCTACAAGGTCACGGATCCGAACGCGACAGTTCTTTGGCGCTGGGAAGATGGTACGGCCGCGGTTGTGTCGCGTCCGCTTGGCAAAGGTCGCTTCGTCTCGTTTGGTATTCGTCCCCACACCGTTTATGAAGGCATGGAGTGGAAGGTTATGCGTGAGATGTTAAAGGACTTAGGCGCGAAAGAAAAGCCAATTGCGCTTAAAGGGGGACGCAACTTCGCGCGGCACTACTTCACGACGGACGGTCTCTACGATGTTTGGTACGCGGATACTGAGTCGCCGCGGGCTGAGAAGTATGAGATCACCTTCCGCGACAACAAGAAGCGCGAGATAACCGATGTGATTACGGGTCAGCCGATGGCACTTTCGGGCACATTCGCGCTTAATGACTTCGTCATGGGCACCTCCTTGCGTGGCGAGAATAATCAAGCCGCGTGGCGCTGGGTGAAAAATCAGTTTGGTTGGTGGCAAGGTCGCCATCCGACTTATGTCCCGTCCTCGGAAGCACCTGAACAGCATTGGTGGTCGCAAGCGTGGGCTTGGCTGAAGGATAAATGCTCGAAGAAAGCCGAGGAGCCCGCCGCGGCAAAACCGAAGTTCGCTACTTACCCCGATGTCCTGCCGCTGAATGAAGGGTGGCGTGACGCACAAGGGAATGCTACGCGAATTGAGCCGCGCGTTGTGGGACTCGACGCGGCACCTTCGAACGATGTCCTAACGACGACCTTCACCGTGCCTGCGGACTGGACCGATAGCGACATCGAACTTTGGGGCGTTGGGCAGTATGACTTCTTGTTCTCGCGTGGCACGATAGCCATCCGCCTTGATGGCAAGGAAGTTTTAGCGCGCAATCGTCATCGCGTCGGCATAACGGGACTGATTTTACCTGTAAAACCGGGCGAGACCCATACGCTTGAACTTGATGTTAAGGATGATAAACATATGCGCGTACGCGGCTTTGGCGGACCCATGTACCTCTTTAGGCGACCGCACGCGAAGTTCGTGCAGGATTTGTCGGGCGAATGGTTGGCTTTGGCGACACCAGACGATCCGTCGCCGAAGAAAGTGACGCTGCCTGGCTGGTTTGAGAAGGTAGTTGCGCTAAAGCGTGCCGCCGTTGTGCCTGCCGCGTGGCAGGGACTTGAGGTGCGCATTGACTTCACGAGTGAGGGCGACCGCCTCTTGGGCGTAATTGTGAACGGACGCTATGTGCGACGCCATCATCACCGTTTTGGCAACCATACCGACCTCAATATTACGCCTCTCGTCAAGTTCGGCGCGGAAAATGAGATTATTCTCGTCGGTAGCGATAGTTCAATTCACCGCGGCACAATGAAGAATGTCCAGCTGAAAGCGATGGAGGTTAAGAAATGAGACGGATACTCTCTCTGGGGCTCGTCGGACTTCTCACGCTCGGCGCGTCCGCCGCAATGTTCCAAGAGGGCGACCGGGTCAGCTTTTTCGGCGACTCGATTACCCACGGGGGCGCGTGGCACAAGGCAATCATACTCTATTATTTGACGCGCTACCCTGAGCGCGCCATCTCTTTTACTAATTCGGGCTCAGGCGGCGATAATGCTGGGAACGCGTTGAATGTGCGTCTTGAGCCAGATGTCGTCGCACGCGCTCCCAATACGGTCGTCGTGATGTTCGGCATGAATGACTTCGGCTTTCGTGAATACGGTACGAACTCTGCACCCGAAAAGATTGCCGCGCAGAAGAAGTGCTTAGCGGACTACGAGAAGAATATGACGCTTCTTGTGGAAGGCATTAAAAAGTGCATCCCTGGAGTCCATCTCTACCTTATGACTCCCACGCCCTTTGATGACGCGGCACTTTACGATAAGCCCAACAATGAACACCTCGGCGCGAATGGCGGACTCGTCCAAGCCGCGGAGATTGTGACACGACTTGCCGAACGCGAAGGTGCGACGCTCGTCGATGAGAGCGCGGCAATTAACGGCTTTTATCGTCAGGTGCGTTTGACGGATGACAAGGCGACTTTCGCCAGTGACCGCATCCACCCGAATATCTCAACGCATATCATGATGGCGCACCGCTTTCTCGAAGCACAAAATGCCTCGCGCGTCGTTTCGGATGTGAAGTTACAAGACGGACGCGTCGTTGGCGCACGAAATGCCGCGGTCTCAGACATTGTGTGGGGCGAAGATAAGGTCGCCTTCACGATGCTTGAGAAGGCGCTACCTTGGCCACTGGATAGGGAAGTCTCAGTCGGCTCGGATATCGTCCGCGCGGCAGTTGCCGACTTTAATCAGGAAGTCCTCGCGCTTTACGGACTCAAGGAAGGCACATGGACGCTGAAGATTGACGGCAAGGAAGTCACCTCGGCTACAGCGCGGCAATGGACCGTTGGTGTTGATCTTGGCAGCAACGAGAATACACCACAGTATCAGCAGGCATTACAGGTCTATCGAGAGAATAATCGTGTCAGTCATCGCATGGGCGAGGTTCAGGCGACGAATGTCGGGCTTATTCGTTATATCTCGCGAGAAATGCGCCATGCCGGACTCGACCCCACGAACGCGGCAGAGCGTACGCGTTATGTGGAATCTAGACTCCCGAAGTTGAATCCGTGGGACATCAAGCCCTGGAAGAAGGTGCTCGTGGAATGGGACGATAACGCACGCTTCGTTAAAGAGATTGACAACGAGTGGCCCAAATTGCGTAAACTCGCAACACCACGCCCACACCGCTACGAATTGATTCGCAAGTAAATTTCAATTGTCAAAGATCAAAGTAAAGAGGTAAGTTTACCCCTTGTACTGTTTTAGACAGGATTTACAAGATTAACAAGATTTTTGTCTCACACAGAGCCGCTGAGACCGCAGAGGTTGTTAATAACCGTGTAGAAATGTAGAGATGTAGAGTTTTCTACAATTCTACAACTCTACACGGCTATCTCTTCTCTGCGGGCTCTGCGGCTTTGCGTGAGCAATTCCCAAGAGCCCAAATCCTGTAAATCTTGTTAATCCTGTCTAAACTTTCAAAGAGACACTGTCTCGGGCACCCCGAGACAGTAGAAACGGCACCCCCTCTT
>CAVCAF010000143.1:0-4051 GCA_963600185.1 Azospirillum sp. 51_20
AGCAGAGCGGATAAATATTTATAAAGGTAGCGCTTCTGCTACATTCCCGATTTTAACAAATATTTGGTTTAAGGGATATTGCCCATCTGCAGATGGACTCCCAGTGGTTGCGAATAGCCTCACGGCAGGGTCGACTTGCATAATTTATGCTTCTACGAATCTTATGGAAAGTACAGCAAGCGGGAATTCATGGGCGAATATAGCAGTTGCCACGACGGAAGAAGAACTTGCGAAGTTAAGTCCGAGCGATAGAGTTAATTGCTTTGGGATTTATCAAGACAGTAAAGGTCTACGCAAGGCGTATTTAGTTCAGCGTCGCTCGCCCTATGAACCCAAGAGCGGCATTCAAATAAGTGTGCGATAAATAGAATCACACGCTTATTTGAATTGGTTTATTTAGGCTGATGGGGGTTCGTGACGGACGATTTCCGCTGTCTCTAGGTAGATAACATCCTCCGCTATATTCGTCGCGATATCGCCTAGGCGCTCAAGGCAACGCGAAACAGTTAACGCGTCCAAATAGTAGCCTGCCGCGCTGGGTGAGGAAAGGATTCCGTTTGTTGCGTGCGAATAGCTCTCTTTATGGAGTTCGTCAAGTTCGTTGTCTCGTGCAAGGATGTTCCGTGCTAGTGTCACATCGCCTTTTGCTAACGCGCAAAGGGAGTCCGTAAACATCGTCACGGCGAGTGTGGCCATTTGGGAGAAGTCCCACGCAACGACGCTCCTGTAAGTATGGGCATCTTCCACGCGATTGGCGATATTAACAGCGAGGTCTCCCGCGCGTTCTATCTCGCCATTGGCTTTCAAGATCGTAATAACGCGGCGCAAATCGGCGGCAACGGGTTGGTACAGGGCGAGAATGTCGAGGCACAGTTCCTCAATCGCATTCTCGGCGAGGTCAATTGCGCTGTCGCCTTGGATGACGGCGTTGGCGAGTTCGTTATTATCGGATTGCATGGCCTTAACGGCAGCTTCAACAGCCGTTTGGGTGCGTTCAGCGTTCTCGGTTAAGATTTGCTCTAGCCGTGCGAGTGCCTTTTCAAAGTGGACTTTCATTGTCATATTAACCGAACCTCCCTGAGACATAGTCCTCAGTTTGCTTATTCTTTGGGTTTGTGAATATTTGTTTCGTGGGGCCGACCTCTACGATCTTGCCCTTGTAGAAGAATGCCGTTACATCTGAGATACGCGAGGCTTGTTGCATGTTGTGCGTCACAATGACGATGGTGAAGCGTTTACGGAGCTTATCCATAAGTTCCTCAATCTTGAGAGTGCCCACGGGGTCAATGGCGCTCGTGGGCTCATCCATAAGAAGCACCTCGGGTTCCGCGGCAATTGCGCGGGCAATGCAAAGGCGTTGTTGCTGTCCGCCCGAGAGTGCAGTGCCAGGCTTTGAGAGTTTGTCCTTAACTTCGTCCCAAAGTGCCGCGCCGCGCAAGGCTTGCTCTACGCGCTCGGTCATCTCAGCGCGGCTCATCTTAAAGTGCAACTTGAGCGGATAGGCGACATTCTCAAAAACGCTCATCGGGAAGGGCGTAGGCTTCTGGAAGATCATACCGACGCGGCGACGAAGTTCCAGTAAATCTACGCTGGGATCAAGGATATTCTTGCCGTCCAGTAAGACCTCGCCAGTCGCACGCTGTCCGCGATGAAGTTCGAAGATGCGATTATAGATTCTAAGGTGCGTTGACTTACCGCAACCCGACGGACCTATCACCGCCGTGATTTTATTTGCCTGAATCTCTAGGTTGTTGTCGAACAAGGCTTGATGTTCGCCATAGAAGAAGTTCAGATTCTTAGTTAGTATCTTTAGCATAAAAGTCGATATTCATGATGAGGATGACGCCCGCGACAACAAGTGCCGCGCCCCAACCCATGCGATGCATTTCATCAAAGGGCGAATCAAGTGTCGCGTTGTTGATGAATACGGGCGCGGAAGGTGTCGGTCCCGTAAAGTAGTCCGTCGGCCAAGTGTCCGCAAAGAGTGCTGTAAAGAGAAGGGGGGCTGTTTCACCCGAAACACGCGCTATGGCGAGGAGGATGCCCGTAAGCATACCACTTTTGGCAGCGCGGCAGACGATGCCCAAAGTGACGCGGGCACGGGTTGCACCGAGGGCAAGCCCCGATTCGCGTAAGGTATCCGCGACACCTGCGAGCTGGTCTTCGGTCGTGCGCACCACGACAGGGAACATAAGAAAGGCGAGAGCAACAGATCCTGCGAAGCCTGAGAAAGTCCCCGTCGTCGCGACAAGGATTCCATAGACGAATAGACCGACAATTACGCTTGGTATGCCCATCATGACATTAATGGTAAAGCGTGCCGCGTTCGCGAAGCGTCCTTCTTTACCAAACTCTGCGAGCCAGATGCCCGCGGCAATGGCGGGGGGAACGGCGAGAAGTGCCGCGCCGCCCGTTATGTAGAGCGTGCCGAGGAGGGCATTGGCTATGCCGTTGTTGGGCTCGCCATAGGGTTTTGAGGGGTTCGTCAAAAGGTTTATGGATAGGACAGGCGCACCTTCCTTGACTATGGTATAGAGAATCCATGCCATAAGGGCGAGGGCGAGGAGCGTCGCAAAGGCTGAAAAGCCGCGCATGAAGAAGTCCGTCGTCTTGCGAAATAAAGCTGTACGCGCTTGCATAATTAGACCTTCTCCTTAAGGAACTTCTGGGTGATAATCTGAATGACGAACTCGAGCGCGAGGAGGATTGCGCCAAGTCCGAAGAGGGCACTCTTATGGAGTCCGTCTGCTTCAGCGAAGTCATTGGCGAGTGTCGCGGCGATTGTCGTGCACCCATCAAAGAGACTGGTGGGAATCGCGTTAATGCCACCGCAAACGAAGAGAACTGCCATTGTTTCGCCGAGGGCGCGTCCTAGCCCAATGAGGATGCCGCCAACGAGTCCGCGGCGTTGGGCTTTTACGATAACATTCCAAGTCGCTTCCCAGCGCGTGCAACCGACACCCATGGCGGACTCGGTTAGGGCTACGGGGGCTTGGGCGAGTACATCGCGCATAACAGCTGAAATGTAAGGTAGCACCATGAGGGCTAAAACTGCCGCGGCAGGGATGAGCCCAAAGCCTGTCGTTTCAACGCCGCACTTCGCGAAGAGTTCTTGCAGAAGCGGACACAATACAAAAAGCCCCCACATACCATAGATGACGCTAGGGATTGCTGCGAGTAAGTCAAGTGCTTGCGCGAGGGGTTTGGCAGCCCAGGGTGGGGCACTATTTACGAAAAGTGCCGCGGCGAATGCGAGGGGGACGGCGAGAAGAAGCGCGAGGGCAGTTGTTATAAGGGTGCCCACAATAGCACCTGCCGCGCCAAATACCCCCGCGCCGGGATCCCATTCGGAAGAATAGATGAACTTAAGCCCTTCCGCCCGCCAAATGTCACTTGAGGCATAGCCCAGTTCCAAGACGAGTGCAACCGCGAGTATGAGACCCGCGGCTACACCTGCAAAGCAGATGGACTTGAATAGGTTGTCGACTGAAAGTTTCACTGCTTATTACCTGCCGCCTTACTTAGAAACAGGGATGTAGAAGAGTTGTTTCGCCGTGTCGGCACCCTTCGCGAAGCACCAATCAAAGTAGGCTTTAAGAGCCTCTTTCTTGTCGGCAGGCGTATCTTTACGGGTTAGGATGTAGGTTTTGCCCACGATTGGCCAAGAGGCGAGCGTCGGCTCTTCAGCCTTACCTTTAACGGCAACTTTTGCGACATTGAGCTTGGACTCTAGCGCGAAGGTGTATTCTGTGTAGCCAATCGCGCCTTTGATACGACGGACATTGTTGCAGACACCCGGGTTCTTTTGTCCCGCGATACCGCACGGCCACTTGAGCTGGGTTGCCGCGCCATAGTTCGCTTTCCATTCAGGCGAGACACTCGTCAGGTAGGAAGTGAAGATATGGGTTGTGCCCGAACCATCGCCGCGGTGGACGACTGTAATCTTGAGGTCAGGAAGTTTGAGGTCTGGGTTGAGCTTTACGAGGCGTTCATCATTCCAGCGCGTAATCTTGCCGAGGTAGATGTCGGCGAGTACATCGCCCGAAAGGAC
>CAVCAF010000144.1:0-484 GCA_963600185.1 Azospirillum sp. 51_20
AACTAAATCTAAAATCTTGTTAATCTTGTTAATCCTGTCTATTAGGTGAGGTTGGTGGTGGCGCGGCGGTAGGCGCCAGGGGTGGTGTTGTAGGCGCGGCGGAAGGTGTCCGTTAGGTGCGAGGCGGATGAAAACCCGACTTGGTCGGCGATATCCGCGAGGGTGAAGTCCGTCTTCGTGAGGAGGTCTTTCGCCTTACTGAGTCGCGCGGCAATTATCTCGTCATGCAGGGTGTGCCCCGTCGCGCGTTTGAAGTGCGTCTCAAGGGTGCGGCGTGAAATACTGAGTTTTTTGACGAGAAGGGGTATCGTTAGGCGTGCTTCTGGCGCGGCAATGAGAGAGGCGATGAGGCTTGAGATTTGTTCCGTTAAGGTGTCGTGCGGAAGGTGTGCCGCGGTGGAAAGGCGTTCCGCTATGTTTGAAAAACCGTAAAAAATCCGTTCTTTTAGTAAGTTTACCCCCCCCCCTCATGGCTTTATCGAGG
>CAVCAF010000144.1:494-3978 GCA_963600185.1 Azospirillum sp. 51_20
GCGCCGCGTTCGCTATTTTGCTCGATAGAGGAGAGCGTGGGGGTCGTGTGCAAGCAGACGGCTTCATCATTATCGACGGAAAGAATGGCAATGTCGTCTGGGACAGTAAGTCGCGCGACGCGACACGCGGCAAGAACTTCTTGTGCGCGTGAGTCGCAGGCAACAAGTGCCGCGGCGGGTTTGGGGAGCGCTCTTAAGAAGGTGATGAGCGCGGCAGTATCCTCTCTTGAGGTTATGCCCTCAGGGGAGCGGTAGACCTTGCACTTCTTGCCCGCCGCACGGATCGCGGCAATGAAGGTTCTTTCACGTGACGCGGACCAATAGCAGGGACGCAGCATGTTGATGTAGGCGTAAGATGCCGCGCCGCGTGCGAGTAGGCAGTCCGCCGCCGCGGTGGCGATGGACTTATTATTGCACATGAGAGAGCCCGCCGTACGAAGGGTGCGCCGTGCATTCTTGTCGATGAGGTCGGGATCCGTCACGATAAGCGGCAAGTCGGGGCGCTCCGTAATGAGTGTATTAAAGGGCGGCAAGGTAAAGTCGCCAATCGCGCCGTCAAAGTTGGCGGCTGTGAGCTTTGGGAAACTTTGGAGCGCGTCTGGGCGCGTATGGACAACGCTCAGAAGCCAGTCGCCACGCGCCGCGGCAAAGCGTGAAACGCCGCGCGCCATAGCCCGATGGGTGGCGATGGACGGCGAAAACGCGACGGCGACGCGATAGAGACGATTCTTGCGCATGACGCTTTATATTATACACTATTTAGTCTGCACGGACAAGGGCACGGGGGTAAGTTGCGCAATTCTGATATAAATATTGCGCAATTCTGTATTGTTTGACAACAACTAATGGTTTATAATATTACCAGTTAGTGTGGGAGAACTCTCTCTCCTGCGCTTGAGGTTTGGTCTGTCAAGAAGGGTTGTAAAAGCGTATGAAGAGTAAGCGAAAGATAGGTAAAGTACTCGCGCTCGCGAGTGCTGGGCTTGTTGCCGTCTCGACTGCCGCGGTGGCGGAGGAGGCGGTGTATACGGGCGAGAAGGAACTCTTGGCGGATGGGAGCGTACTCGTGACCTTTCGCCAATCGGGCACGCTGACCTTGCCTGCGCATACCGAGCTGAATGTCCTCGCCGTGGGCGGTGGCGGCGCGGGCGGTGTACAGACGGGTGGCGGCGGCGGCGGTGGCGGCGTCGTCTTCAAAGAGAACTATTCTGTCGCGGCAGGCACCTATGAGGTCGTCATTGGCGCGGGTGCCGCCGTCCCATTGCAAGAGGATGGCAGCCTCGCGACTAATCAATGGGGAGGAGCGTTGATAGAAAAGGTGGGCGGTAATACCACTGTTTTCGATATTATCGCGTACGGTGGCGGTAGTGGCAATGGCTTCGCGACCTCTGGAGAAGACGGTGCGTCGGGCGGTGGCGCGGGTGGATACTATACGGGATGGTCTTTTGATATAGAAAGGTACCATGGCGGTTACGCGATTTATGAGGGTCAGGGCTATCCAGGCGGGCGTGCAAGTAGTCCGACTATGTATAGAGCTGGTGGCGGCGGCGGCGCGGGCGCTCCCGGCGGGAGCTATTGGGAGTTCCCCCAGAACGAGGATGGCACGATTACGACGAACATCACGGGTGTCATGGGTTTTGGTGGCGTTGGGCGCACGGTGACCATTGGCGGACGCACACTTACCTATGGCGCGGGCGGCTCTTCTTATGAAGTGTACGGCAGCTCTCACGCGACGGGCACGGGGAATGCGGGGTATAATAACAATAATCACTTTTATGAGCGTGCGGGCTCGGGTGCCGCGAATACGGGTATGGGCGGCGGCGGCTCGGGTGGCGCGAACCATAAGGGCGTTTCTGGTGAAGGCGGCTCAGGCATTGTCGTTGTACAGTATCGTCCAGATAAGAAGCCTTCGTGGGCAGTTGATAGTAAGCAATGGACTGATGTTGACGGTAAGATCGTGTTAGTCAATAACGAGAAATATGTCGTCCATACCTTTAAGGAGAATGCGACGGTGACAGTCCCGCAGGGCGTACTTTGTGATCTCTTTATCGTCGCGGGCGGCGGCGGCGGCGGTGCCGGTCAAGGAGATCGTCCTGGCGGTGGTGGTGGCGCGGGCGGCGTTTATGCGCTCACCAACTACTATGTTGAAGCGGGTACATACGACATTGTTGTCGGCGCGGGTGGTCAAGGCGGTGTGCTTGATGGTTGCGGATCTAATGGGTGCGCGAGTGTCGCGTTTGGCTTGACAGTTCCCGGTGGCGGCGGCGGCTTGAGATTTGATTATCGCATTCCTACGATGCATGGTGGCTCGGGTGGCGGTCGCTCGGGCAGTGGGAGTTATAGGTCAGGTAAAGGCATCGCCCCCTATGGTCATGACGGCGATGAAGAGGGCGATTCCGCGTCTAATGGCGTGGGCGGCGGCGGTGGCGCGGGGAGTTGCGGCACCCTCGTCGCGGGTTCTTATAACCGCGGCGGTAATGGCGGTAGTGGCATTATTAGCGACATAACAGGCGAGGAAGTCGCCTATGGTGGCGGTGGCGGTGGCGGCACTTACGCGTGGGAACGCCAAGCGAATATGACTAATGGCAAGGGCGGCTCAGGTGGCGGCGGCAATGGCGCGACTTTGTATGATGCGCCAACGGATGGCGAAGATTACACGGGCGGCGGTGGCGGTGGCGGCGTCTCGAATGGCGACCATGGCGGCGAGACGGGTAATGGCGGCTGTGGCATTGTCATTGTGCGCTATCGCCTAAGACCCTCAGGCTTCTTGCTTCAGGTTCGTTAAAAAGGTATATATAGAAGAGTAATAGAATAAGAAAGTAACCTTAGCGTATGTCTTACCTTCAGAATTCGCGCTTTTTGCTCGCGCTTTTGCCGTGCACTTTATTCGCGGCGGAAGCCCCTCATCCCCCTGTCGGCATAAAAATCAACCTCGATCGCCCCTCGTGCGTGACATTGGCGATTGAGGATGCGTCTGGGAATCGCGTCCGTAATATCGTCGTCGAGGATCCGCTCCCCGCGGGTGAAAACACGATTTGGTGGGACGCGATGGATGACCACCAGCAACGGAACGTCCGTGTACATGGCGGACACGATACGAGCGGCGCCCTTGTCGCACCTGGAGAATACACGGTGCGCGGTGTGGCGCGTGACCCCATAGACATACTCTGGCGGTTTTGTCCGTATTTACCCAACAATCCCGTGCGCACCTCTGATCGGAGTGGACAGTGGCTTTCAGATCACCGTCCGCCCTGCTCGCTCTTGTGGGTCGATAAGACGCAGGAGATGATCGCGGGTGCCCAACTCGCCGAGGGAGCGCACGCGATTATGTGGCTGGACGCGAACGGACGCAAGATTATCGGCAACACCAATATCGGGACGCACTACATGGGCCCCGCGAAAATGTGCCGTGTGGAGGGCCCAGAAGCCCCCGAACGCTATGTTGCGTGGGGTGTTGGTGTGACGCGCACGGACTTGCTCATTG
>CAVCAF010000145.1:0-3968 GCA_963600185.1 Azospirillum sp. 51_20
TGCGCGGCGCGGCAGATACAGCCCTTACGACCGATTCCGTCAAGGTCTTTGCTCCACTTTCGCTTAAATCTTGGCGTGATGTGACAACAGGTCTTATAGCAGATGAGGCGGCAGCTAAGACGGAACTCAAGAATCAGGGCTATAAGGTGATAGGAGTCTATGTAAAGACGACGGGTGAGCGCGCGGCATGGCTCGTACAAAATCCAGCCTTTAAGTACACCGATGGCTTTATGCTCATGATTCGCTAAGTAATTCCCCAAAAAGGAGGGCACCCTTAGCCCTCCTTGTTTTTGTTCATGAAGAAGTTTATTCTTGTACTTAGCAGTATCCTTTCCGCGGCACTAACGGTGTCGGCGGAAATTGTGTTCGCGCCCAAAGGCGGATTCCTCGAAAACGGACTCCCCGTGCAATTAATCGGGACGCTTATCTACGAATTGCCCGCGGCGAAAGATTTCGGCTCTTTCCCGGGTGAGCCCGCGGGGTGGGAATGGCTCTATGAAGCGCCGCCAAACCGTGCACAATTTGACCGCCTCGGCTTTAATGCGACAGGTACCGAGGTAGGTACCATTTGGATGCGAAAATATCGTCCAGAGGCTTGGTTTTGGCAAGGTAAGCGTGCGTTTGATTGGTCTATTGCCGCGGGGTACCTTAAAAATGGCTTGCCCGTTTGGGTGGACTATACCTGCGCTATGTGGTCACAGGGTGGCATTTCGTATGATCCGAAGCGTGAACCGTCCGCCGCGGCATTTTCGGCAGGCGACTGTCACTTTATGCCGTATTCGATTGTGACGGAGGAAGGCTTCGCCCTTTACCGTGAAATGTGGCAGAGTGGAGCCCGCGAACTCCTCGCTAATGGCGTAAAACCGTGGATTTATGAACTTTTTAATGAACCTTCGTATGATGACCGCTCCCCTGCCGCGGAAGAAGCGTTTAAACGCTATTATGCGCGGCTCGGGTGGCCTCAAAACCCTGTCGCGGAGTTTGTAGCGCGGCGAAAGTTTAATCAGAAATGCTTCGCCGAGGCTGTCGCTAAGGGCAAAGTCGCCCTTCGGGAAGTTGACCCCGACGCACGCACCTGTTTCCAGCCCCTCCAATCCTCAAGTTTCTATATTTGCGCCGATATTGACCTACTTCGGGCAAACCGCTCGACCGACCTCGTCGTTGCCCCCACGGGTGGCGGGGGCGCTTGGGATGCACTTTTGCTCCTCGCCGTCGCGGAAAATCGTCCGATTGTGGATGGTGAGGCGTATTTAGGCGCGACCCGCGCGAGTCACCGTGCACGGATCCTTAAGGAATATGCCCGCGGACTTAATGGCACCTACTATTTTAAGTGGGATCGCCGTCCGACTAGTGGACTTTGGCGCGAAAAGGATGGCCCCGAGCGTCTCGCCGAGCAATTCCCCTATATCGTCCTTAATCCTGCCGCGGTGCCGCCCGAGGCATTCGCAGGGATAAAGGATGCCGTGGGCGATATTGCCGCGGTAAATGACCTCTTTACCCCACGCGACCGCGGCATTTTGCCACAATTTGCCGTGCTCGTGTCAGAGCCAAGTATCCGTCTTTGCGCGGCAGAAAAGCGTGCGGACGCCCTCCAAATGCGGGAAGCGGCTGAAAGTCTCCTCGCCGCACGCCTCCCCGTTAAGGCAATCTTTGAAGAGCAACTCGACCCAACCCACCTTGCGGGGGTAAAAGTACTTGTTGCCGCGGGAATTGACGCGACACTAGAGAAGACGAATAAACGCCTGCGGCAATGGGTCAAAAAAGGCGGTATTCTCGTTATTATTGATAAGAAACTCAACCGTCGGGAATGGGGCGAGACCCTCACGGAACACCTCATTATCCAGCAAGCGAACAGCGCCTATGGTAAGGGACGCGTCATTTATGTTGATAAACCCCTCGCCACGAGTGAATCGCGTGCCTTTTTCGCGAAAATCGCCGAAAAACTCAATATTCAGCCGACTTGCCGCCTAACGGAAGCCCTTCAGGGTGCGGATGTGCCCGAAGTCGCCTGCTACGCGGCAACAAAAGGGACATTCGCGGGATTCATTCTCTTTAATGAAGGACTTTCGCCGCGTGCGGTGCGGCTACTGCCCATGGGTGTAGGCAAGGAAGTTACGCGTTGGGTGGATGTGACGACTAAGCGCGAAGTGCCGCGTGCCGCCTCGGGTGAATTATTGCTAAAACTCTTGCCAGATATCCCCGTCATTCTAAGGGGTGGCACCGAAGGGACGGCTACCCTTGATCCTAATGCTGAAAAGGACTTTCTCGCCTCCATTCCCCAATGGGTCGCGGCAAATACGGGTTCAGACCTCACGACGGCACCCTATTGGACGGAACTCGATAGCGTTTCTTTCGTAAACCTGCGCACCGCGGCAAATGGGGTACTTGAGGATGTCGTCGCCTCCCTGCCTTGGGGACGGCAAACTTTGGCGGGGATTCCGTTTAGCCTTATCCGTATCGACCAAAACGGAGGGCACTCGGGGGTTTCTCTAGATAAGCCTACCGCCGCAATTCCTGTTGCGGAAGGGGGGCAAGTGCGGGCTTTAGACTTCCTCTTTGCTTGCCCTAAAGACACGCAAGGGACGCTGTTTTCCTGCGAACTTGAGTACACCGAAGGCAACAGCGAGGTGCTGACTTTTACAGCACCTGAAGATACACGCTTTGTGGGGTGGCGAAACCATGCGGGCGCGGCACTTTATGCGGTGCGCAAGATGAATCCGCGCCCGACCGCGGCACTTAAGAACCTAACTTTTAAATCTGCGGCGCGTGGCGTATGGCTCGCGGCAGTTACTACCGAGAAAATTGCCGTCTCGCCGTCCCTTCGGGCTTTCCAAGGCGAAAATCTGACCCGTGTTGGTGCGTGGGGCGGACTTAAGGTAAGCAAAACGGACGATGGACTTTTCGTCAAGATTCCCCGCGAAGCACCTGATTGGTCAGGTATTGGGGCGAACCTCATAAAGCCCCTCGTTGTAACTGCGGACGATATTGCTACGCGTTCCCTCGTTTTAGAGCTTGCCATTGATGAAGGGGCGAAAGGTCCTGTGGCGCATCCCTTGCCGATACCACAATTTCAGTTGAAATACCGCACGGCGACGGGCGAGGAGAAGTCAGGTTCGTATCGGCATCAAGGCGGCTCAATTGAGAATGGCGTTTGGCGTACGGTGCGCGTTCCGTTGCGACAACTTCTCCCCCAAAATGCCGCGGAAGTGACGCGCCTTAGCATCCAATTCTTGCCGTTCGGCGCGGAGCGTGCCGATTATCGCTTTCGTGCCATTCGCTTCGAGTAATTTAGCGAGAAAATCTAGTAAGCGGAGTGCGAAAAGGTGCATTTTTCGCTTGCATTTTGGCACCCCGTTATGCTATAATCTATGCCTGTTTTGAGAAAGGATACTCAAAGTGAAACTAGCAGACCTAAAAGGTAAGACCGTCGGCGTGTGCGTGTCGGGCGGTTTGGATTCTAAAACGATATGCTGCGTCCTTAAGGATGCGGGCGTGAATGTTAAGGCGTTCTCTGCCAATGTCGGGCAGCCTGACGAGAAAGATATCAACGATATTAAGAAGCGCATGGCTCCTACGGGCGTTAAGACGACGATCGTTGATGTCACGAAAGAGATGGCTGAAATCTGCTTTGAGACGATTAAGTGCCTGGCGATGTATGACGGCGGGTATTGGAACTCGACGGGCATTGCGCGTGCGGTGACGGTGCAGAAGCTTTTGCCCGCGATGAAGAAGGCTGGTTGCTCGGTTCTCGTGCATGGCGCGACGGGGCGCGGCAATGACCAGATGCGCTTTGAGCGGTATGTGAATGTGTTTGATCCGTCGTTCGGCGTGTATTCGCCGTGGCGCGATAGCGACCTTCTGAAGAAGTTCCCTGGGCGCACCCAGATGGTGGACTTCCTCGCCGAGCGCGGCATTGTCGCTTTCGTCGGCACGAAGAAGAAATATTCGACCGACGCGAACCTCGCGGG
>CAVCAF010000146.1:0-3840 GCA_963600185.1 Azospirillum sp. 51_20
GTGCGGAAGACTTCGTGCAGTCCGTGAACGACGGCTGGCACAAGTACGACAAGCACCACCCGACCTTTCTGCTTTCCTGCCGCGAAGACCTCTTTGGACTGCACGCGACATTCGGCGATGTATTCGCGTTCGATGTCTATGGCGAGGGCAAGAAAGATCCGTGGGCACCGATGCCCCAGACTGCCCGATGGATGGCGTCGGCGACGGAGGCAACACGCGGACGCAAGCCGCTTATTTGCGTGCCCTGGGCGAATCCGCGCCCTGAGACAATTCGTCCAATTGCCTATACGGCGCTCGCAAATGACGCGCGCGGGCTAATCTGGTATCCGTGGAGTCAGGCGGGGGGCGGTCCGCTCGGTATTGGACTTAAGAATGACGAGAAGTGCCAAGCCATCCTGAAGGATCTGCTCGCGGAAATCAAGGGACTCTTCCCCGGACTTCTCTCTCCCAAGCGCCGCGTCTTTAGGGCAATGGACGGCAAGATTAATGCGATGGTCTGCGGCACGGCGGAAAAGAAGCGCTTCCTTATTATGACGAACCCGACGGAAGAAACGATAGAAGCCGCGTTTGATGTTGAGGAAATGAAGGGCGCGAAGAACATTACGGACTATCCGTCAGGCACAGCAGAGACAGAGACCGTTAAGGCGGGGCGCGTCACTTTCACCTTCGCACCCCACGCGGTGAAGGTTCTCTGTTGGTAAAAAGAAGGTAGTGAAGATGAAAAGCAGGTTCTGGACAAAAACTCTACGACTCATGGTCGCGTGTGCGGCGATAATGGTGGCGGAGATGGCGATGGCGGCGGATGCTGCAAGTCCAGCAATGCCTGCGAAGAGTGCCCAGGAACGCGGCACTTGGTTCCGTGAGGCGCGTTTCGGGATGTTCATCCATTGGGGGCTCTACTCCGTCTCGGGGTTGGGCGATTGGGCAGCCACGCAGAAGCCCTGGAAGCCAGGGGAATATGAGGCATTCGCGTCCGTCTTCAACCCGACGAACTACAATCCGCGTGAGTGGGCACGCCTCGCGAAGGTGGCTGGCATGAAATATGCCGTCCTAACGACGCGCCATCACGAGGGCTTTTGTATGTTCGATAGCCACTTCACCGACTACAAAATAACCAAGTCGCCATACGGACGCGATGTGGTGCGTGAGTTCGTCGATGCCTTCAGAGCGGAAGGTCTTAAGATTGGCTTCTACCATTCGCTACCAGACTGGACGCACCCCGGTTACGCGGATAAGGAGTCGCCTGAGTTCATCCAGCGCGGCGAGTTGCATGTGCCGACACCTGAGCAGTATGCCGCGTTTAAGGACTTGCTCTATAACCATGTGCATCAGCTGATGACTGAATATGGCAAGATAGACCTGCTCTTCCTCGACTATACCTCGAAATACAAAGCGGGCGAGGACTACTTTGACCGTGAGCGTATCCTCTCAATGGTCTACGCCTGCCAGCCAGATATTTTGGTCAACGATCGGCTCTCCTATTGGAAGGATAACTGCCGCGACTTTGACTACTACACGCCAGAAATCTGCGTGCCGAACCAGCCGCAGAAGGTAAAGGGTCGCCCCGTGATGTGGGAGACCTGCGCGACAATCAACGACAACTGGGGCTTTTCAAAGGACGATAACAACTGGAAGACTCCAGAGGCGATCGTGGCAGGGCTCATCGGTTGCGTCTCGCAGGATGGTAACTTGCTACTGAATGTTGGCCCGAATGCACTGGGCGAGATTCCCGCGCCAGCCGTCGAGCGGCTCAAGGCGGTTGCGGACTGGTACGCTGTGAACGGTGAGTCCGTCACGGGTTGCGGCAAGTCGGCTTTCCGCCCACCTTTCGGATGCGCCTACACCCAGAAAGGCTCGACGATTTACTGCTACTTCTTACAGCCGCCGATGGGCGACACGATTTTGCCAGAGCTCAAGGATAAGATCGCGCGCATTACGCTATTGCGCACGGGCAAGGAAGTTGAGCAGGTCAATAACTGGGGCTTTGAGTTGTTGCTACCAACTGAGCAGCGCATCCGCACCGTCGGTCTTCGGGTAGGGGATGTGCTCAAGATTGAGCTTAAGAAGTAGTCCGGCTAGACCCGCGGGACGCTAGGAGGCACGAGATAAAATGAGAAGTCTGTTTACGCGCGTTGCAACTTTGTCGCTGATTCTTTCCGCCGCGGTGGCTGTGGGCGGAGAGGTGGCAGAACCGTCCCCATTTCGGTCAGTTGTCCTCGGACAGAAGGGCTTTCTTGATGACGAATATGACTTCGCGTTTGAGCGTCTCGGCTGGCCTGTGACGAAGTTCGCGTTTGCGAAAGGTGGCGCGGCAGATGATGCATTTTTCGCCGCGCTACGCGAAGCAGGGCTTCTCATGATTTGTCCGAACACGCCCGACTTCCTTTCCCCGCGCGTCGCGGAATTGAAGGCATGGATTGAGGCGGGCGGCGTTGTGCTCGCGGGTGGCTTTACCGATCAAGGGAGTGGCGCGTGGCTTAAGGCTATTGGCCCAGAGTACGCCTGCCCCGAGATTTGGGGCAACCTTGGCTGGTCAACGCCGTGCCAGCGCGAGTGCGATCCGCCAGACCCCCTGCGCATTTTCCCGCGTGCGCTTGCCGAGACCGACCAAGGGCACCACTGGACGAACTTTCAGCGACTCCCCGCGGGTTCGCCTTGGCGCATTGTTTCAACGCGAATTGCCACGCACCCAGAAGCGAATAAACACGCGAATGTTATCCGTGCCCGCGTCGGGAAGGGGTGGATAATCCTTTCTAATATTCGTACCCCTACGCCCGACTGGATTGAGAATGCCCGCGCCCTTGCCGCGCTTGAGAGCCTGGGGCTTACCTTCGTTTCGTGCGAGGGACTTGACTTTAAGCAAGGCGAGGGACATCTTACGCTCACCCTAACAGGTGAAGGCGCGAAAGCGGCGAAACGCCTTCAGCTCGCGCTTGAGATAGTGCCGCGCCAAGGTGCGGACGAAGACCAGAACGGCAAGCCTGACGCGCCGCAAGAGTTCCGTACGAACGCGAAAGTGGATGCGGAGGGCAACGCCGCGTTTACGCTCGATTACTTTAATACGGCACGCGGCGAAAACCGCGTCATTTTACGCATCGGGGCGGACGATAAGTGGGCGACGGTGCTTGAAGAAGTGCGGCAGTTTCCGCACCTCGTTGAGATTTCTCCACCAAACTACCGCGGCATGGTTTCAAGTGCGCGGCGGACGGAAAATGTGCTTCTGCCATTCGTGTTCACTCCGCTTCGTGAGAAGGTAGAAAACGCACGCCTTGAGGCGGCGCTTTTTCCAGCGGAGGCTAAACGAGCCGTTTGGCAGAAGGTTTTTCGTGGCGCGAAGTTGAAGGAACGCGTGTTGCCTATTGAAGTGCCGCGCACGGCGACGGGTGCATATCGCTTAGCCGTACGCCTTATGAGGCCCAATCGCGCGAAGCCACTTTATACGAATGAGGTCGCGTTCACGATTCGTCCCGCCGCGGCACATCAAGTATTCGTAGACCAAGATTGCACGCTTCTGCGCGGCGGGAACGCGTGGTTTCCGCTCGGCATTTATCATGCCGCTCCCAATGAGGCTTCTGAATGGATGAAGATGGGCTTTAATTCTCAGCAGTTCTGGAGCTGGGACGCGGGGAGCCTTGACACGCTTCATACGGGCTTCGATCTCGCGGTAATCTTTGAGGGCAAGCACAATAAAGGCGCGGGGGTCGTCGAGGGCAACATCCGTAAGTACGCGACCGACCCAGCAATCGCGATGTGGTATCTCTGGGACGAGCCGACGATAAGTGACCTCCCGAAAGTACGGACGATGAACGCGCGTATGCACGGTGACCTTGACCGCCCAAC
>CAVCAF010000147.1:0-3821 GCA_963600185.1 Azospirillum sp. 51_20
CCTCGGGCATCATTGACCTGAGGTCGCCGCTCGTTCTCAAGGACAGTTCGGACAGCTCGGAGATCGCCATCAACTCGGTCAATTTCGCCGACCAGGCATTTGCCGACGAGAACGGCATCTACAATATTACTGAATTCTACTGCGACATCATCGGCACACTGGGGTGGAGAGGCTTTTACAAAAGCGGACAGATGACCACAATCGAGATTGGCGGCACCGCTGAGACATTCCCTGGTTATATGTTTCAGGATTGTCAGAAGCTGAAGACGAGCAAGTTCAACTTCCCCAACTTGCGCAAGATCGGCAACTGTACTTTTTGGAATGGTAAAAACGCGAATCCGATTGATATATCCACCATCGTCAACCCCGGTGTCACGAATATCGGGTCATGCGGTTTGTCGTGGGGATGGTTGCGCGGCGACCTTGTTCTCACCAACATCATGTCCTTGGGCGTAGCCGTGTTTCAAGACGCTGCGCTGACGAATGTGTTTCTCGCGGGTCCGCTCAACACTCTGGGAGGTCAGGTGTTCAGAGGACCCGCGACGATTACGAACGTCGTTCTTGACCTGCCGAATCTCACTACTGTAGACACAGAGGCATTTGGACATCGGCTTGCGGGGCATCAGGAGAGAATTAGTCGCGTGGAGTTCGTGAGCGCACCCAAGGAGATGGGGCTTGTCACGAACATCGTATTCTACTCGAACAACAAGGATGCCCCCGAGAACCTGCATATCTATGTCTCAAAGAAGCAATGGGAACCGAGCGCGGCAGAAACCTACGATGCCAAGTCGAATCCAACAGGCTTTTTCAGTCCGCTCACGGATGACGAGAAGGCGAAGATCGCCGACGACCCGGCACTCAAAAAGGCGTTCGGCGTGCTTGTTTCTACCAATGGATACCATAAGGCGTTCTTTATTCATAAGCCTTCTATACATGATAAACCGACAGGATTCCTGATTCGTGTTTGCGGTGCACCTTCCGCGGTAAATCAACCCTGTGTAAATTCGGGGATAAAGAAAGCCCCAGGAAAAACACTGTTAATCTTGTAAATCTTGTCTGAAAATAATCCCCAAAAGAATCCTTGCTTATCTCCGCGGCAAAAGATGCTTAGGTTTTGGTAAAAAGATGCTTATGTTTTGTGTAAAACATAAGCATCTTTTTGGGTTAATAAGGGTTAGACTATAGTTTAATTGTCTAGACAGGATTTACAAGATTAACAAGATTGGGCTCTTGAGATTTAACTCACGCAGAGGCGCAGAGACCGCAGAGTTTTTTATAGCCGTGTAGAAATGTAGAGATGTAGAGTTTTCTACAACTCTACACGGCTAACCCCTCTCAGCGGGCTCTGCGGCTCTCGGGTGAGACAAAATCCGTGAGAATCCGTGCAAATCCGTGGATAAAATAAACTGCGTGAAGGAGGATGATAATTTCTGCGCAAAGGAGGTGCAGGGCGTGCACCCGATATGTTATAATATTAGGCAATCACAAAGGTATCATTGGAGAGAGAAAAGAGATGAAACAAAAGTGTTTAATTGAGAGACTTTCCGTGCTGGTAGTACTGGCGATGGCTTCGGCTACTTTAGTCGGTGCGAGAGCAGGTGCCGCGGAGAAAGAGTCCGTAGCGCTTCCGCCGTCCGGCTGGCTTGATATGTGTGCGCTTGACGACGAGGATTTGCACCGTGTGAGCACTACGACGAATGACGTAAATGGGATCTCCCTAGCGATCACTGAATACGAACGGCAGTCCGCGGCTATTTATGTCGTCCAATTGCCTAATGCAGGAGGAGAGGCTCGTTATATTCGCATTCCAAGAGCGGCTATCGGTATCCCGAAAGATTATAGGTGGATTGACCTAGAGACGGGGCGAATCTGTGAACTCCTAGGCGACGAGATTCCTGTTGGACGCACGCCCATTGCGCTCGCGCCGAATAACCAAGTGCCGCGGCGCGTAGAGTGGCAGAAAATGTCCCCCGCCGAGATTGTTGATTCACTCTACCGTCCGTATCAAGATATGTATAGTTGGGTCGGGAAGCACCTTCCTGTTAAGATGTCCGTCACGAATGAACCGTGGGCAAAGATGACGACGAAGGACTTTCTGCCGTGTTTTGATAAGTTTGGACAGTTTAAGTGGCGCGATTGGCCTGGTAAGACGCATTCTGAAGAAGAGCTGAAATCCGCCGCGGCTAAAGAAGAAGCGGATCTCGCGGCACATCCAGGTCCAGTCGACCGCGACCGCTTTGGTGGTTGGACGAAAGGCCCGAAGCAAGAGGCGACGGGACGCTTTTATCCGAAAAAAGTGGACGGCAAGTGGTGGCTTGTTGACCCTGACGGGCACCTCTTCTGGAGCTTTGGCGCGGTGCGTGTGACACCGAGTTCGGCGCTTACGCCGCTTAATGGTAACCCGCGCACGCCGAAGTGTGGTGGCGTGATGCCCGACCGCGATGTTCTTTTTGAGGATTTGCCGAAGGCGGATGAGCCGCTCGCGAAGTTTTACGATACCTATGACGCGCTACTCTTGCCGTTTTATCTGAAGCGTGGCGAAACGCGGCGCTTTGACTTTTCCGCCGCGAATCTTTATCGCAAGTATGGTGCGGATTGGTTTGAGAAGTTCGCAGATTCCTGCCATCGCCGCCTGCGTAGTTGGGGCGCAAACACGATTGCGAACTCGTCCGACTTAAGGATTTGCCTGCAGGATAGGACACCTTACGCGGAGCGTGTGGAAGTCGCGTCGCGTCCGATTGCGGGTAGCTGGGGATGGTGGGCGAAGTTTCGCGATCCGTTTGACCCTTCCTTTAGGGAGGGGACACTCGCCGCACTCGCGAAACACGGACGCAGTGCGCACGATCCGTGGTGCATTGGCTTCTTTATTGACAACGAAGTCACTTGGGGCAAGAAGCACGAGGACTTGGCGCGGTGGACGCTTTGGAGTCCCGATGACCAGCCTGCGAAAATTGAGTTCCTGAAGCGACTCGCGGCGAAGGGCATTGCTTGGGACGGCGACGCGGCGAAAGTCCCTGCCGCGGAACTGCATGCGTTTACGGATGTGCTCGTAGAAGAATATTTTAAACGCACGCGTGATGCGGTTAAGGAGTTTGATAAGGGACTTCTCTATCTCGGTTGTCGCTTTGCGGGCGGGGGTGCACCGTGGGCAGTTAAGGTCGCCGCGAAGTATTGTGATGTCGTGAGCTATAATATCTATACGGATACCATCCGTGACTGGCGACTCCCCGATAATCTCGACGCGCCTGTTCTCATTGGCGAGTTCCATTTTGGGGCACACGATCGCGGACTCTTCGGCGCGGGACTTCTTAATATGGAAACGCAGGAGGGACGCGCCGCGGCACTTAAAAAGTATGTAACTTCGGCACTAGAGAATCCGCAAGTCGTGGGGGTGCACTGGCACCAGTTCTCCGACCAAGCGACATCGGGACGCTTTGATGGTGAGCACTTCCAAGTTGGCTGGACGGATATCTGCGATAGACCTTATCCCGAGACGGTGAATGCCTTGCGCGAAGTTGGCTACCCACTCTACGAAACGCGCCAGTCAAGTCCCGTTCGGTGATGAATAGATGTATTTTATCCACGGATTTACACGGATTCCCACGGATTTTATTTTCAACGCAAAGATAGCAAAGAGAACGCTAAGTTCGCAAAGATTTCGGGTTGAGTTTTTGCATTGTTTTTGACAGGATTGACAAGATTGACAGAATTGTTAAATCTCGCGCAGAGGCGCAGAGACCGCAGAGGGTGTTTAGCCGTGTAGAGTTGTAGAATTGTAGAAAGATCTACATCTCTACATTTCTACACGGCTATTAAAAAAC
>CAVCAF010000148.1:0-3740 GCA_963600185.1 Azospirillum sp. 51_20
CTATAGAGCCCCACCGTAAGAAGAAGGGGTATTACAGGTGGAAACAGGATACATAGCCAAAAGATAGTACCCTTGCTTAATTTCATGCCACTATTTTAGCATTTTTGAGACAAGAACGCAATAGAAAAGTGAGATCCCAATGAAGAGTTTGGAAATCAACTATAAGGAGTTGATTTGAAAGTGTAAGCTGTAAGGGGGAAGGGAAGGGGGGTCTAAAGGGTAATGAAAACCCAGAAAGGGAGGGAAAAGAACATCCCTTTAGACCCCGGGAGTAAGAATTAGTTCGGTTGAACGAGGTGGTCGCGCATAGCAACAGTTGCTACTTCAGCACGATTTGACGCGTTCAACTTACGGAAAAGCGTAGAAATGTGGATTTTAATGCAGTTAGCACTAACTCCGCAAAGCTTAGCGATTTCCTTATTGGTAAGACCACGCACGAGGTGCTGGAGGATCTCGCATTGGCGATTGGTGAGCTTAGGCGACTTCGGATTCGTCGCGATAAGTGCTTGCGCCTCTTGGGAGATGTAGACTTGTCCGCCCGCGACAGTTCTGATCGCCTTGAGGAGTTCGTCATTCGAAGCACCCTTCATAACGATACCCTTAGCGCCCGCTTCACGGATTTGGTTTAGGTCGCGCGCCGAAGTTGTAGTCGTAAGTACAACGATTTTCGGCTTACGGGTAGCCTTACGGATAGCCTTAGTCGCGGCAACACCATCGCAACCCGGCATGAGAATATCCATAATGATAATCTCGGGCTTGAATTCCTTAGCCTTAGCGATTGCCTCGGTGCCGTCCGTCGCTTCGCCAATCACCCTGAACTCGGGGATTGTCTCGAGGAGCGAGACGAGACCCATACGCACAATGGCGTGGTCGTCAACGATAAGGATTTTGATCCTTTTCTTGTACTTTGTTACTGGTTTTTCCATATTACCATGTCTCCTTAGTTAGTTAATTTGTGAGTGTTTAGGTAAAATAAGTTCAATTTCGGCGCGGGTGCCCTTGCCTTTGGCGCTAGTGAGGGTGAGGTGCCCTTTGTAGTGGCGTAGCCGCTCACGGATACCCTGCACCCCAAAGTGTCCCTCGTTACTGCTGGGGGCAGTTTCGGGGTCGAAGCCTTCTCCGTCATCTACTACCGTGAAGGATAGTTTGTCGTCCGTAAGTTCGCCCTCAATTGTTACATTCTTTGCCTTGCCGTGCCTGACCCCATTAGAGGCGAGTTCACGCAAAATGCGCAAAATCGTGTGGGTTAGGTTCTCGGTAAGTTTCTCGCGCGGCACTTTTACGGCGCAATGCAAGTCGCCGCCCAGCATGACGGGAGTGACGGTGCTTATAATCGCCTCATTCAAATCGGCGAACTCAAAGGTTTGGTTGTGGAGATCCCAAATACAGGCGCGGATCTCCTTTAGGCACGCCTTCAGCATACGTGAGGCGAGTTCCAATTGGCGTTTTGCCGCGGCAGGGTCTTTCTCGGCGATTAGGCTCGCGGTATCCAATTGAAGGGAGACGGCGAGGATGCTTTGGGCAATGGAATCGTGGAGTTCCACCGCTAAACGGACGCGTTCCTCGGACTTCAAGTTTGCCGCGGCAAGTTTCAGTTCCTTTTGGGCAAGGGCGCGTCCGCGGCGTTCTACGAGGTGGCGCAGGTAGAGACAGCAAAGGAAAAGCGCGGCAATGCCGAGTGCGGAAAAGAGGAGGGTGTATTTAAGGCGGGGAACCGTCCAATAAGGCGGGTCGGCGAGGAGGATAATATCCTCGGCACGGCGGGTAATGAGTTCTATCCCGACTGGACGGGTTAGATATTTGCCGTATTCCTCAAAAGTGACGCGGCACGCGCCTGTGACGCGTATTTTACTACCTGTCCTGGGAACTTCAAGGTCGCCAAGTTGCACAACAATCCGCACGCCATCCTGCTCAATAACGCATCGTGCCTCCCTGGGAGTCGTCGAAAGGGAGTCAAGGACGAGTCCCTCAAAGGTAAGGAGGCGTCCGTCAAGGGAAGGGTTAATGCAGCTTCTCCCGAGCGCGTCATAAATAAGTTTACGCGGCGAAAGGGTAAGGGGTTCTTCTTCAGGTTGGTTGAGGGGGTCAATCTTACGGCAAGTGACATTATAAAGTCCCGCAAAGAAGGTATTAACGCGTAAAAAGCCGCGGGCTTCAATGCGCGTTCCAGGCGCGGGCATCTTGCCCTTTAGTGTAAGGTGCAAGCGCAGACACCTGCCGTCATCCGTCCTAAAGAGTGCGTGATAGGGACTCCATGCGGCAATAAGGGTTCCGCGGGCGCTAAGGCGGTGGGGGAATTGGCGTTGGCGCATAAGTGGGAAGCGCGAAGTGGAAGGTAGGGGCTTAAGTGTCGCCGAGGAGCCTGCCTGAAGGACGGTGATATCCGCTTGGGAGTTGAGGTCTATGCTGCGCCCGATAAAGCGGTGGGCACCATTACTACCCAAAACGCAAAGACCCTTCACGCGAACCGCGGCATCTATGAGTTTAAAGGCACTTTTGAAAGCTTCGTCCGAGCCGTCCTGTATCGTGAGGGTAATGTCATCTTCGCCAGACGAAAGCATAAGATAGATGTAGAGGGGGTTGGTCCTGTCGCGAAAGACATCCGTAATCACGCCCTCAGTAATGACCTCGCGCATATCGGCGAGCCCCGCGTTTAGGTCGTTCACCTCAAGGACGGCAGGGTCGGGGGCTGGGACGCTGTAGAGGTCTTCATGGCTAAGGACGGTTACTGCCCACTCATCGGGCAGGCAAGGGTTCGCCTTAACAACGCAGGTCGCACGGATTCTCTCCCCAGCCTTCCAATTGGCGTCGGGGGCATTTGGCGGATTTAGGGTGTAAATACTCATTGTTTCGTCGGAGAGTACCGCGCGGTTACCCATAACAGCAATGACATCCGCCTCAGTGATGAATCGCGCCTCACCCGACTTTGCGCGGCTTACATTATAGAAGGTCTCAACTTCGTTCAAGGGAATAGTCGGCAAGGCGGGTTCCCCCCTGGCGGAATCCGTAGCGCCCCCCAAAAGAAGCAGAAAGGCAACGACTACTGTCAAAAATAAGCGCATAACCAATTTGACATTTTATATTATCGCATATTTTGTACTGGAATGCAAGAGGAATCGGGTAGTATTTTTACGTGGCTAATAAACGGCGTGCCGCGGAAGGTAGTAGTTTTAATTGAAGAGAAGGGTAGCCTTTAGGGGGGCGACTGCCGCGGAGGGTTCGAGTGGGTAGTAGTTTCAAAGTGCCGCCGTGGGAAGTTTGTTATAAGCTATTCAATTGTCAAAGATCAAGTTGCGTTAAAACTTCGCGACTAGCGTAGACTACGCCGCGGCGACGGTGGTGCGGGCGAAGCGTTTCCGCTTCGCAACCTAACCTCACGGACCTACTGGGCACTCACCGCGGCACATCGGGGTGGGGGCGTTCGGTTGCGGAGCGGAAACGCTCCGCGCTCCGCGCGCGGCATTCTAGTTCCCCCAAGCGCAGGCGAATTCCCTGTTCCGCCCGAAATCTGCCCAGATTTCAAACACAGAAATGACTAAGATTATGTTCTTTTTAGTCACTTATACGACTTTTTTCAGAAAAGTGAAAAAAGTTGGCAAAAAATCGCGTCGATTTGCGTATTATATATATGGGGGCATGTGAGATTCGTCACTGCCGACCCAACAACAAGTAACAACAAAAAGCAAAGAAAGGTACAATACCTATGACAACGAAGATGAAGCTCACGACTGAGCAAAAGG
>CAVCAF010000149.1:0-3703 GCA_963600185.1 Azospirillum sp. 51_20
TCTTTGTGCAGGGACGATAGAGTGAGGTCTTTGTTTTTATGCATCTATCAGGAAGCACCAAATTCGCAGGCACTACAACCTTATTTGCAGGGCCTAACTTTTGTTTTGAATAATCATGTATCTGCGTTTCCTGCAAAAATCCTCTAAATGACAGCGTTGCATCCATTATTGACTTGTGAAAACCTGTAGCCGTTGGTACCAAAAGTCCCGTTGGAACACCTGCTTTATTAAAAAGTTCTAATGCTTCTTCTATAGATGTATTTGCCGCTTTAAGCATATCACATGAGCCCTTCAGTTAGAAGATGTGTAAAATGCAATCCTACATTATAAGCCAACATAACGGGCACCGCATTGCCAATTTGAGTGTACTTCGGCAATTCGCGATCAAAGATTCCCTTACGCGGATTCCCCGCGCGGCGCAATCCTCCCGTAGTTCTTTTACCAGCAAAGACATACCAATCGGGGAAAGTCTGCAACCGCGCCCATTCCCGCACGGTTAAGGATCGCGGTTGACAAAAGTGGACATAATCATCTGGTGCCGAACAAGCGGTTATAGTTGGCCCGTCCTTACCCCAATGTCGAGGCAAAACCTTCTGCGCGAACTTCTTGGTTTTAAATCGATCGGGTATCTTACCTCCATTCTTAATCATTTCAGTAAACTTCTCTACTATATAATCTGAATGATTACTATATTCCATTTCTGTTATTTTTTCGCCTGCCGCGAAAAGTGTTCCATCGCGTTTAGTGCGCAACTCAGTTTGAAACTTGTTTTGAGGAGGTGCTGGATAAACCTCTGTGGTTGCCCCTCTTTGATATTGAGCATCTACCAAATCACCCAGAAGTTCCTCTATTGATGGATACCCCCCAACTGGCTTAGGTAGAAAACCAGCTGAAATCGCGTCACTATCCGTTCTTACTACTGGGAAGATATCTTTTCGCAAACCAACAATAAGAATCCGCGGACGGTTCTGTGGGACACCATAATCTTTCGCGTGCACTAACTTATAACGAATATGATAAGAGCCAATGTCTCTAAATGTCTTCAGCACATCCTGAAAGATCTCGCCTTTTTCACCGTCTTTCGTCCATTTGGCGGACAACAACCCTCTAACATTCTCAAACAAAAAGATCTTTGGTTTTATACGATTGACAAGAAACGCCATATCCTGATACAAATAATTAGAAGGCAATTGTTTCTTCTCAACAGAATACGAACGACGAATACCAATCCCTGAAAAACCCTGACAAGGCGGTCCGCCACAAATAAGATCAAGCTCTCCCTTGTAAATGTCAATTCCAAAGTCTTCCTTTATGGACTTATGAAACTTATCCAAAAGGGAAGAGTCTAAAACCAGATCTTTAATGTTAGAAACATTATTATCGCACAACCAAGGGAAGTCATCGCGGCGATTTAATAAATAAGTACTCAGCGCATCTGGATTCAATTCATTGACTAATAAGGGCGTAAAGCCTGCGCGTTCTAAGCCAAGCGAGAGACCTCCACAACCAGCAAATAAGTCTATAAACGAAAATCTAGGCTTAACTATACTTTTAAACAAAATCGGTTTAAGAAGCGCGGGGAAGAAGTCCATTTGTACGGCTTCTTCGCAGACACGGAGGGTGGTGGGAGGAAGTTTTGTTAGAATCTTTGGCACGAGATTTGCCGCGATGGGGTCTTTTCTCTCTGGTGACTCGAGATACGCCTTAATCTGCCGCGCTATTTTTGGTGAACGCTTCGCGAAGTCCGCCGCACGCACAATAACAGCTTCCGCCTCTTTCGTTTCAGGATCGTATATCGGGGTCTTGCTAATCTTATAAAGCAAATAGTTCTCGCCATGTCCCTTTCCCGTCGCGAGATAGCCAAATTGCGTCTTTAATTCTTCACGCGTGAAGAGTCCGACGAACTCCGCCGCATAGAATCGCCCTTCTTCTGCGCCCTTAAAAAGCCATATTTCATTGACCTTCTGCGCACTCTTTACATCCACAGTATCCTTCTTCGAAAGCGGATAATTATAATAGCCAGGCCATTTTTCGAGTTGATTGCCCTTATAAGTCCCTACAAGGACTGTTTTTCGCACCTCCTTCACAGGAGTCTTCTTAACACTAAGCGTACGCTTATGCTTTTTCAAAAGATTTTCAGCCATAATCTCCCTTAGAAATTACATACTTATTATACCAAAATTAGCCCGACGGATAAATAGAAATCGGCAACTTACCGCGGCGAAGTCAAGGTCAATAAGAGGTAAACTAGTCCTTTTGCGCTTGGAAGTGGCGGGTGGAGACGATGAAGCCGTCATCCGTTTCTAAGTTGACATACCACAAAACTGCCGCGGAGGGTACGCGCACCGTGAGTGACGCACCCGAGAAGGCAATCGGCTCAGAATCGTAATAGCGCTCTTTCCAGTTGGGGTCGGCGGAGTCCGTATGTATAAGCGCGGCTTTTACGACTTTGCGCCGCGGGGAGTTCCAGACGACCGAAAGCGTGTCGCCCGACATTGTTGCCGCGGTTATCTCAGGCAAGGGGGCGCCGCCAAAGACGATGGAATTCGCGAACGCGGTGATTTCGGGCGGGTCGCCCTCTGGCGGATGTGAGTGAACCATGCGCACCTTGACGCAAAGTGTCGGCATTTGTGGGAGCAAGTCATAGCACCGCTGGAGCGAGTCCAAGGGATACGCGAAGTCGTTTGAGCCTGTGCACCAAAGAACAGGAATCTTCTTCGCCTTCGGTAGGAAGTTCTTGGGATCCCAAAGTTCGTCCCACCGTACCCCCGCGGAACCCAGTTCGCGCATGGACTTCGTCCAGAAGGAATGGTCGAGTAAGTAGCCACATCCATAAACAGGCGCGGCGAATATGAAGCGGTCGTCAATGCCCATCACGCACGAAGTTAGGTACCCGCCCCACGAAATGCCCGTAATGCCAATGCGCGAGGAGTCCACCTCGGGGAGGGAGCGCAAGAACGAGTGCGAGCGGATAATTGTCGCGACGGCATGATAAGTCCATTGGTCGGTTAAGGGTTCATTGACGCGCTCAAAGTTTCCCCAGCCATCGGGGCCAGAGTCCTTATGGGAGAGGCGTCCGATTACACCGTCCCGCGGCGGCACGCCCCCGCAGGTATCCATCGCAATTGCCGCGTAGCCCCGCGCAACCCAAGTGCGCACCCAAGAGTCGAACGCCGTACCGCCCCCGCCATGCACAAGGACGATGCCCGGCACTTTTGCCGCGGCGGTCGCGTTCGTCGGGAGTGCATAGTAGGCGAAAAAGCGTGTCGGACGCCCCTGATAGGTGTCCCCCTCAATCATCACCGCCTTTACACCATCCTTGGAGAACTTAGGCGCGACGACCGATTTCTGCGCCTGCCAAAGTGCCGCGTTAGTCTTCCATAAGTCGATTACTGGCGACGCGGAGCTCGTGACGACGAGCGCGAGCACAGCCGCGAGTGCACAAACCATCTTTCTAACCTTATTCATAGTAGAACCTTTCAAGTACCTCTCATCAAGTTTACACCTACTATTATACACCATTTTAAGCGACTCTGCAATGAGATTCAAGGGGCACGGACGCTCCGTCTAAGCCTCTCGCGGACCCCGTCCCAGTACCCTGCCTACCCCCTCCTACTGGCAGACCTTTAAGAGACCGCGGTCTCAAGGCTTAGAGACCGCGGTCTATAGGCTTGGAGACCGCGGTCTATCGGGCAAGAGACCG
>CAVCAF010000150.1:0-3678 GCA_963600185.1 Azospirillum sp. 51_20
GTCGTTGCCAAGGCCGTATGCGTTACGCTAAAACAGAGAAATCCCGCAATGAGAAGGCGAGAATATACCCCCCCCCAGCGATTGGACGACGCGGAAGCGCTACGCAGTGTATTCATTATATTTATCTTCATTTCTTTGTTCCTTGCCTTAGTTTAAGATTGGCACTATTACTGCGCGTCCTTCCACCAGACGACTTCCGCCGTCGGCATAGACTTAACCGCACCATTTTCGTAGATGAAGTTCATGGGGCGAATCCGCGTCGCCGCACATGCCGCGGGTGGGCGGATGCGGAAGATGAGATCCCTTGACTCTCCATAGGCAGGAATCTCGGGCACTTCCGCCGTTTCCTTATCGTATAACCAGCCCTTTGGCAAGCGCAAAGTCACCTTGCCCGCCGCGAGAGGCTTCGCGGACGGATTATACACCTTTACGCGTGCGGTTAAGATCTGATTCGGGTTCGCTTCCACGAGATTAACCTCGCCTCTCCGTGCGGGGGCGAAGTCCACCGAAACGAGCGGTGCCGCCTCATTCAAGGCGAGAACTGCCGCGTAATCACGGAAGCCCGGCATGTTAAAGGTGACTTCGCCCTTCTTCTGCACAAAGTCAAGATTCGTAAGGCGGCGCGAACCTTGCGTTAAGGCATAAAGCCGCTTAGGCTCCTTCACACTCGCGGGCAACGCCCAAGTTACCGTAAACGGTTTTACGCCATCATCGTTATAGCTCGTCATAGAAAGAATCGCATTGCCGCGTCCGTCCACCAGCGGCGATTCAAAGCGCATCTTTGTACGGATACGCTGCGGCTGGGTGCTCATCGCCACTTTCTTCGCCCCAACAAACGCGAGATAAGCGTCTATAAAGCGATAGGGTGAGGGGTCAGAATGCGCATCGCGCCATTCGTAAGTCGTCGCCGCGCCACCATAGATGGAGCCGAGGTAGCCCGCGAAATAACAGCTCGTCCCTTTACCGTGCTCACGAATAACTGCCGCGGGACGACTATTTTGCGCCATGACAATCGTTTCGCCCGCCGTTGAAGTTACTTGCTGATAGCCAAAGCCACTGAACATAAACTTATCCAGCGCCTTCGCGATTGGATGTGTCGAGTCCCATTGCTGGAAGAACTCAAACTGTGTCTTATGGAGCTGATCCGCGTCCACCACATCAAAACTCATCGCGCTATAGCCAAACGGATTCTTCTCCGCGGCGAGGCTATCCACCTTCTTCGCGACAATTGGCTCTATGCCGAGGAACTTAAGGAGGCGGTCTTGCGGGAAGCCGTGTCCGTCGTAAATACCTGGCTGGTAGTCGGCGAAGATCGCGCCGCCGCGCTCCACCCAATTCTCGACCTTCTCTAGGACATCCGTCGGGATATATTTCGCGTCCACAAAGAAAAGTGCCGCGAGATCGTCAAGTTTCTTACTTTCCCGAATCTGGGTGTCGGTAATAAAGGTGACGGGGTAGCCATTGCCGCGGATAAGTTCGTAGACACGAAACACATTATCAGGTCCGCAATCAAAGAGCGACCCGAGGGAACGCTCCTGTAGGGCGTTGCAGGTACGACTATAGTAAATCGCGACGGGCTTTACCGCGTGCTCACGCTTCGCCTCAACTAGGACATTCTCAATCTGGCGCACGGCGCGAATTGCGTCCGAATACGCGGCGAGTTTCGGGCGCGGCGTTTGATCGTAATTCGTTAGGGCGAACTTCGGGAACTCAGCATGGTTGTTGCCTTCCTGAAGCATAAAGTGCGAAAAGCCCTTAATGCCCTTACCAATAAGCGTCCAATACGAGCGCACGGCGAGATCAGGGTCGGGCGTATGGGTGCTACCTTCGCGAACTTCCATGCGTTTCTTGTCATAGCCAAACGCGCTAAAGGTGTCGTATTCAGCCCCAACCCAGTCGTCCACAGCGTAAACATCGTATCCGAAACGGTCAGCCTCGGCGACACCAAAACGGAAAAGATCCTCATCATTCAAGGGACGCCACCCCGACCACTCAACCGCATTCAAATCGAGGTTCGCGAATTGGGTGGCAATCGGACGCTTCTCGGGGTCCGTCTGGGCGGCTTTCACGCGGCGGGCGACAATCTTCACATATTCCTTCGAGCAGAAGTCGCGAAAATCAATAAAGTTCGCCGTTGCCTGTGCACGCGCAAAAGCATTCGTTAACTTCGTAGCGCCTATGCAGTCCGCACGCTTCGCGGGGGTAATCTCGTCAAACGACTTGTAGTTCGTACGCCATGTAGCGTTCAGCTTCGCAAGCGACCCATAGTACTCTTCTAGCCACTTACGATAGGCTTTAACCGACGTCTCGCCATAGTCGTAAGTGCCCGCCTGCTCCCACGCGATACTCCAACTCTCTACGCGGCTATTGAGTTGCCCCGTCACGACATTTTGGACTTCCGCCAAGTCTTTTTTGTAAGCGAGCTCATTAAAAGGCGCAAATGACGCGCTCCATTCGTTCCAGTACTTGCCCTCAGCATTCGCCTTGCGCCCGACAGGCGTGGAGTTATCCCCTTCCTTGGGCATTGGATAGCGCGTGTTAATCGTCTTCCAGTCAGGTCCATTCTGCAGGTTATGCGCACCCTTAAGTCCCGTCGGGTTAGGTCCTTTACGCATATAGTCGTTTTGCTCAACATCACACCCGACATCAATAAGCAACTGGGAATTGAAGAAAATCGGATAGTTCTGGTGAATGGCAGAACGGAACCGCCGCTTAGCGTCCGCAATGCCCGTATTAAGTGCCGCGGTTAGAGGGATATCGCGGGCAGGATGGAATCCCTGCGGCACCGCGGCACTTTTATAGGGCGAGGCTTTCTCATGCGGGTTCTTCGCTGGGTCAAAGGCAGGGTCATTGCTCAACCAAACTGCCGCGACACGGTGCGGAGGGTGTCCGCCAGCAGGCCAACGCGCACCCTCTGCCCGCGTCAGGTAAAAGGTGTAGTCGCCTGGATACTCAAAAGTGACCGTGAACTTATGCCACCGCCAACCCGCGGCGCGATTAAGTTCTTTCTTCTCCCAAGGCTTGGCAGAAGCGAGTCCGCTTTTGTAGTCTATGCGTTCATAATGAATAGGTTCCCCCGTTGGAGCATCAATACGCATAGCCATATTCATCGGCTTATCCGCCGGCGCATAGTATTCCACCCACACCGAGTACTTGCCCGATTCAGCAACTCCAACGGGGAAAGAGCCATCCTTGTCAAAAGTCTTGCGTCCATCTATGGCGGCGGACTTAATGACAACTTTATCAGCCTCAGTCGCGAAGATATCAATCTTGCGTGTTTCTTGGGCTGAAAGCGTAAATGCAACGAGCGCAACTACGCCCGCTGAACCAAATATCTTATTTGTCTTGCAGTTCATACCCCATATTATAACAAATCTATGGGGTGCGCTACAATAGAAAGCACCCCTAATTGCGCAATCAAATATCAAGAAAATTGCGCAACACAGCACCGCTCAAGCGAGTTAATTATTCCACTGATTTCCACGGATAATGGAGTCTGGTGGTGTATTGTTGTTTATCTCGCGCAGAGGCTCGAGAGACCGCAGAGTTTTTTATAGCCGTAAGGAAATCATCATGCTAACTAGCATAAAAGACCTAGGCGAGCTGAGTGAGAAAATAAGAGAGAAAACCTCAAAGCGTCTCAGGGTGGCAGAGACAGTAGGAACGCCACCCCCTGTC
>CAVCAF010000151.1:0-3629 GCA_963600185.1 Azospirillum sp. 51_20
AGCCCTGTCTTAGGAGGAAAGACCCCCTATGCTTCCTTCGTGGAAAGGTTCGGTGAAGAAGGCAAACGCTTTTTAACGCAATTAAATATCGTTCGCATCACTGCTGACGAGGTAACATTGCACCCAATACTCCTTGGTCGTCACTTCCAAAAGTTGGCGGACAGGGCAATTCTAAAAAAGAATGGAGTAATCTAATTAAAGATATAGCAAATAGTTCTATCTAAAATAGCCTAAAATGAATGGCTAAAGAAGAGTCAAAGTAAGACCAGTAATCGAAAAATTCAATCTAACCTTGACTAGCGTGAGCTATATACTTAAATGTGCTTTTACACGCGCTTAAGTAAGCGTTTTTGCAGTTTTTTGCTTTTTTTGGGTGCACATTCTAATTGATTACTGCAGAATTGAACGGGAAATGAGCGAAATAGCCCCTAAACTTCCGTTTACTTTTGGATTCTTGCGTTTACTTTTGGACATCTCAAAAAAATTAAAGAGAAGTGAAAAAGGGGGTTGCTTTTTCACCAAGAATATGGTACAATATTAGGCAGAAAGGTTTAAGTACGGACGAGATTCTGTGGTGGTAATTTGAAAGGTAAACACCTTGGAAGACAGTTCAATGAAGCACATAAGTTAATGCGAGGAGCATATATGAAAAGAAGAAGAAACGAAAGGCAGGTGATGCCTATGGCTGTATGAAGAAGCCCTTATAACGGCAACGAGCCGCATGTGCGGCTTGGGTTGCTACCCTTGCGCGAGCCAAAGGTGTTGGCTGCGTAAATAAACTCTATTAACCGTGCCTCTGGCACAAATGCCCAAAAATGGGCAGAAAGATTAATATTATGATAATTAACGATAACGATACAAACTACAAGATGTGTATCCAATTTGAAACGGTACGCGTCAATTCTAAACTCGACGGCTCAGGCAGGTACTGGCTTCTTGCCAAACCAACTGGGATGAAGGCCGACAAACATGTCTTCAAGGAGGCTGTCCAAGCCTGTTCCTTGAATGTCAGTGAGAAAGCCGCAGCCTACCTGTTCGATGCTGTACTATCCACCGCAGTCGCTAAGACTGCTGAGGATGGCATTCCGCGGCGGATTGGTAACCTCATCAAGGTCTACCCCGTCATTCATGGTACAGTGGCTGGCCCCTACAGCGCCTACGACCCGACAACTTGCAGTTGCTGTGTGGCGATTGGCTCGCTTAGTGGACTCGAGAAGACGGTGAAGACGGATAACATCCGTTTTGTTAATACCCGCCCAGGTCTTAAGGTCACCTTCACGGATGTAATCTCCGATGGAGTAATGACTGAAGTAGACCAGATTGTGAGAGGCAAGGGACTTCGTGCCCTTGGTACTAACACAGTCTTTAATGCTGAATATGGCGATAAAGTCACAATTCAGTGGCAAGCAGACGGTGAAACTATGTCTTGCTCTATCACACCAACTTCACAGGACAACGCAGGTCTCACCTTCGCATGGCCTGAAGCCTTGAATGGTGTTGCGGATGGAACAAGTCTAATCTTCATCTTTGAAACGCGCGGCGGCATTGCTGACGCGGCAGTTCAAACGAATAAGATAGGCGTAACACTCGTCTCCGAAGAATAAAAAGTCCACAGACACGAAGCACCGCGCGTAACGCTTTAATGTCTTGAGGATGAAGAGGTCGCTCCCCTTCATCCTCCTTTTTTATGCCTTTAGGCAAGAAAGCCAGATCTTAGGCAGAAAAAGGCTCAACTCTCCGCCTTCCGACCAAAGGCTCTAAGGGGGTCAACCAAAGGCTCTACGACCCCCGACCAAAGGCTCTTTGCCCATAGACCAAAGGCTCTACGACCCCCAACCAAAGGCTCTCTGCCATCCAAACAAAGGCTCTAATCTCGCAAAGCCTTTGCGTCCTTCGCGTTCCCTTTGCCGTCTTTGTGTTAGAAATAAAATCCGTGGCACTCCGTGTAAATCCGTGGATAAACACTTTGATCTTTGACAATTGAATAGAATCAGAACTTGAAGGCGATGCCTGCGGAAACGACGAGGGATGAGAAGTCTACTTCTGCAGAGAGACTATCAACGGACGCACTAAACGAATCAATCCATTCATAGCCAACCTCCGCATAAAGTCCGATATTCTCGGTTAAATACGCGGCGAGTCCAACATCCGCACCTAGTCCGAAACGGCAAGCCGTCCGTGAAGTGTGCTCACCCGAATCAGAGTCGATATCAAGCGCGGCAATATTGCAAAGTGCCGCGACGCTCGCATAGGCATCCAGCCACGAAAGCGCATGCCAAGTCACAGTTGGTCCCAGTCCGATTTGATAGAGATCGGCGGTTAAGCGTCCACGGACGGCATGTCCCGCGATAGGCGCGAGATCTTGCCAGTCGCCTTCTTCGGTTGTTGAGAAGTCCTCATCAATCATCCATGTCTCATCTAGCGGTTCATCATCGCCGGGAATGGGTCCGCCAGAGAAATACCACCAATCTGTCACGGAGCGGCTCTTGCGCATCGCGCCACCTGCCGCGCCCGAGAAAGTTGAGCGCAAATTCCAATAGCCCGCGAAATGCAAATCAAATCCCAGCGAAAAGTCGCCAACTGTGAGGAAGTCATAACCAAGATTCGCCTTAAGTCCTAAGGGCGAGCGCGAATCGCGTGCGTCAATTGCCGCGGTGCCACCGTTAGGTGTCACAACCGTTTCGGTATAAGTTCCGCCAATTGCGTAGAGCGTGTCGCCTTCCAAGGCGAACGGACTCGGGTCAGGCTTCACCACCGCGGCGGACGCGTCCCAGCCGTCCACCGCTGGATTGCGATCATATTCCTTTGGATGTGTCGCGTCCGGTGTATGTGAGGGGGCGACGGTTGGCACTTGAGTTGAGCCGCGCGTCGTCATCTCCACATGCGACCGCCAAGCGGGTCCCACCGAGAACCGAAAGCCTTCTGCCAAAGTTGCCGCGCTTGCCAAAGCGCCTACCACCAAAACTAATGTCTTCATCGTATTCATTTTAAATGAGTCCTTTCGCTTTTTAGTTCGTAATCTTCACACGGAAGAAGCCCGAATCCCCTTCTGGCTTAACGACTTCCACCGAGAGTGTGCCGTCCGCACCAACCGATACCGCACTTGGTTCAAGCAATATCGGCGTATCGCCAAGGTTCTCGCGATACTCGACCTTAACGCGCGAAGCGTCCACCGCACCCCAGTCGACCGCACGCCCAACCGCAGCAGAAAGGTGCACGGTCTCGGCACCGAGAGCGAGTCCGCCAACCGAGACGGACTCCACAATCGCGTCCGTCCGCACAAGCGGCGACAAGCCCATCGCTCCAAAGTCGCAGGTCAAGTCCGCGAGATACGCCGCATCCGCCGCGAGATCGGGGTTGAGGTGCACCGTCGGACGGATTCCCGTCGCGATACCCGAACGACGGAACGGACGCGTCCCGACCGTTGGATTCCCAAGAATCGTCACGCGCGCGAGCTGCTGACAGTTCATGAATGCGTAATTGCCGATCTCGGTCACTTCCTCAGGCAACCAAAGTTCCTTGAGTGCCGCCGTAGAGAAAGCGTAAGTGCCGAGAACGAGCGAACCCGCCGCGGACGGATTCCGCCAGTTGCGAACTTTGGGGATATTCAGCGTCTCAAGCGTCTTAAT
>CAVCAF010000152.1:0-3594 GCA_963600185.1 Azospirillum sp. 51_20
GCACATATATGAAGGGCGAGGAAATCGCCAAGGTCACGAAGGGTGATGACTCGCTTTTTAATGAAGAGAAAATAGCCTATGCATTCGTTCCGCAAGCGTTTACAAAGGCATACATTCGCGCATGGCAGAAGGTGTCCGTTATGGACGCGCAAGGGCACACGCCGCCCCAGTATCTCGTTATAGAGGAAATTAACCGCGGCAATTGTGCGCAGATATTCGGCGACCTCTTTCAGCTTCTTGATCGCGACACGGCAGGCTTCTCAAAGTATGCTATTGAGTCCGACAGCGACCTGCAACGCTATTTAGCGGGCGCGTTTAAGAAACTAAATGTAAAGGCGGAGGATCTCGCCGCGCACTTACCCGCTGATATCGCGGCAAAATTGCCGCACATTCTCTCGGGAAAGATCTTGCTGTTGCCCGCTAATCTCTTCATTTGGGCGACAATGAACACTTCAGACCAGTCACTCTTCCCGATGGATAGTGCCTTCAAGCGCCGCTGGGAATGGGAGTTTGTCCCTATTTGTGATAAGGGGTTGAACTGGAAGATTAAAGTGGACGCGGACGCGGCAGATGGTGGCGCGGCATTTAGTTGGTGGGGCTTTATTCAAACCATCAATCAACATATTCTTAGTACGCTTAAGAGTGAAGATAAGCAACTCGGATACTTCTTCGTCCGTCCCGATGACGCGGCAAGCGGGATGATTTCGGCGAAGAAGTTTGTTAACAAGGTGCTATTTTATCTTTATAACGATGTATTTAAGGACTACGATCTCCCGAAGGGCTTCGCTAAGCCTGACGGTGGAGGCGTATTTGCCTTCGGGGACTTCTTCCGTGAAGAGGGCGAAGTTAATGAAGACGCGGTTAAAGACTTACTGGTGGGGCTACTCGGAGACCTTGCCGAAGATTCCGCTATTCAGCCAACTTAACGAAAGCTCTTACGCGTGAAGATACTCATTGAGGGATGTGCCTATTCGCCAGAAGTTGTCCGCGGCGTTTTGCCTGAGAAGCGGCTTCTTCTGACGGATGAGAAAGTCGTCATTGAGAATGTCGGCTACTTTCGCAACCCTGAATGTGATGATTTCGTTTTCTTTTTGCCGAAAGTGCTACTCGAGAAAGTGGAAGGAGTCGCGGGCGATCGTGTGTTTGTCGTGAAGGGCGATCCGCTTTTGGCGCACGGTTTCACGCCTGAGGAGATAATTGACCCTGAGGCTGTGATGCCCGATGGGCGGCGCCTTAGCGAGGAGCAGAAGGCTTTTCTCTATGAGTTCGCCGTCTGGATTTATCGTGCTATTGCGCAATTTAAGGAAAAGAATCCGTCCTCGCAAGCCGTCTGGGAGCAAAAGGAACGCCAAGCGGGTGCGTTTCGGCGTAAATACACGACGAATACACTCCTTGATGTCATTCTCGCCCTGCGCCGCTTTCACCGTGAGAATAGGGACTACTTCCTTTTTAAAGTCAAAGAGAAACATTCAGGCGCGAACAGAATCAATTGGACGCGTACCGTTGCCACGACATCTGCTATTATTCAAGACGGTGTGCCTCTTTATCTTGAGCCGTGCTGTAAGAAACGGACGATTGACTTTGATGAAGAGTTACTCGTCATCTTCTACTCTATCCTTAATTATATCAAAGTGCGCTTTAGCTTCCCCATTGAGATTAACATGGGGTATTCGCTTATTACAGGGGAGCGATTCGCGCGTTATATGAGTGGGTTTGGCGCGGCACGCCTTCGGGCAATTCGCTATAAGTATTTCTCAGACCGCGAACGAACGCTTTGGGAGCTTTGTTTCGCATTCTTCGATAAGGCGCATAAGGCGAATGTCGTTTCTAGTAACGAGGAGTATTTGCTCGCGAAGAACTTTGAGATTGTGTTTGAGGCGATGATTGATGACCTCGTGGGTGATGAGTCATTGGCAAATCTTCGGGAGCTTTCCAATGGCAAGGAGATAGACCACCTTTATCTAGATGAGAGCCTTACGAGCCGCGGCACTTTGGGTGAGAAGACTTTTTACATCGCGGATAGTAAATACTATAAGCGCGGCAATTGTCTCGGCGGCGAGAGTATTGCTAAGCAATTTACTTATGCGCGGAATATTCTGCAACTTGACCTTGATTTGTTCTTAAATGGTGCGGATGCGGCAGATAGCGTAAAGAAGAAGCGCGGCACGCTTAAGGGCGTACAGTTATTACGCGATGAGACGACTGAGGGCTATGATATTATCCCTAACTTCTTTATTAGCGCAACGGTGCCCGAAGACTTGGACTATACTAATGATCGCCTCGCACTTCATGAAGGCGCACGCGAATACCGCAATATTCATTTCGCAAACCGCCTTTTTGACCGCGACACCCTTATTCTCTCGCATTATGATGTAAACTTTCTCTATGTGGTTAGGCTCTACGCGCAGAATGACAGGGGGCTTCAGTCGGCATGGCGCGAGAAAGTCCGCGGCGAATTCCGGCGGCATATTCGCTCTCTACTAGAGGAACGATTTAACTTCTTTGCGATGATGCCCTGCGAAGAACTTAGCGACGCGGATGCCACGCGGTTCTTAAAAGAAAACTTTCACTCTACGCTCGGTAAGGTCTATTCACCTTATCCATCGGTAGATGGCAAAAGGGTCTATTCTCTCGCACTTGAAGATCCCGAAAGAATGTCGCAAGACGCGGCACTTTCTGAGGAAGGCTTTGCCGCGTATAAGAATCGCGTCGCGGTAGAAAATGAGTCCGTCACGAACCTCCTTAAGTCAGCCTTCTACATTGTCCCTTGCACATTAGGAGAAGATCCGACGGACGCTCTTCGGCAAGAGGCGCAGGCGCGTCCAAAACCTGGCACGCGAATGGCGGATGTTGCGGAATGTGTTATTGTGGCGACGGGTTATAGCAAGGGATATATTGCTGCCGTTCGTGAGAGTCATTTCTGTCCTTGGAGTACGGAGAGTTGCCGCGATCCGCTCGCCGTGCAGATGATTGTATTCCCGCATACGAATCAAGCGGAAACTTTCCTTGTTGACCGTGACTATGGCGTTAAGGGTCCGTTTTTAGTAGAAAAAGTGAAGGAGAAATGCAAAGCCTTCACCAACATAGATCTAAAGCCAACAACCTATTATGTCTGGAAGATTCTAGTATAAAAGCCCACGAGGGGTTTTGTGGACGATAACAACAATGGTAAATGGTAGGGGGCTCAAGTCCCTTCCGCCCCGATGGAATGGGCACCCAATGTATTGTTTTAGACAGGATTTACAAGATTTACAAGATTTTAGATTTAGTTGAAGTGCCAAGTTGAAGTTGAAGAGTGGTAGGATAACCAATTGATTACAATTCCTTTCTTCAACTTCAACTCCCAACTTCAACTAGCGTAAAGCCTCTGCGGTCTCTGCGGCTCTCGGGTGAGAAATCTTTGCGTCCCTTTGCGTTCTTTGCGTTAAACTCAAGCGCCAAACTTTTTGCCGCGTTTAGCGTAGAGGGATGTAAGCGTCTTGTAGTCGTCGCGGCAGGGACGCTGGGGGGCGATCCAACCAATATGGCGCATACGCTCCGCCGTGCGTTCCATGGCTTCGGCGACGCCTTCAATCGTTGTCGCGAGGAGATCCG
>CAVCAF010000153.1:0-3584 GCA_963600185.1 Azospirillum sp. 51_20
CTCTGCGGCTCTGCGTGAGATAAATAAGCCCCCCAATCTTGTAAATCCTGTCTAATTGGCGGGGGTGGTCATGTTGTTGTTATCCGTCCACAGTTCGCACTGCGTCATGACGGTCTCAATGGCGTACTCCATATCTTTGGGCGGATACTTATGCTTCTTCAAGAGTCTCTTTACGAGAACCTTCATCCCAGCACGCGCGGATTCGCGTTTTTGCCAGTCAATCGTTCTATTTTCGCGCAGCGTTTCGGTCAATTCCTTCGTAATGGCGATAAGTTCCTCGTTTTCGTAGAAGTCCTTAATTGCCCGCGGCTTTGTTAGGGCATCATAAAAGGCGAGCTCCTCAGCGGTAAGCCCGAGTGCTTCGCCCTCTTTTTGCGCTTCTTGAATTTGCTTGGCTAGATTCAGCAATTCCTCAATAACCTGTTCATTGGTGAGCATGCCGTTAAGGTAGCGATTCATAACCTGCTGGATAATCTCGCTGAACTTCTGCGATTTGACCACATTTGTCCGCTTGTAAATGTGTACCTGCTCAGCAATCAGTTTCTTTAGGAGTTCGACGGCAAGGTTTTTCTCCTTCATCTTGCCGACTTCCTCTAGAAACTTTGGGTCGAACAGCGAAAAGTTGCTATTTACATCTGCGAACAGGTTAATTACGCCACTTGCTTTTATGCTCTGCTCAAGTAGCGCATTGATTCGCTTATTCATATCGACGAGGGAAATCTTCTTAACCCCGCCCTTATTGATTAGCCGCATAACGAGGACGCGCACGGACTCAAAGAACGCCGCCTCGATACGCAAGTCTTCCTCGGCGAGCGACGCGCAAAGCGACAACGCCTGCCGCAAAAGTAAGGCTTCTTTCAGGAAGTCCTCACGCTCCCGCGCCTTATTAACGGCGACAATAAAGTTAACCGCGCCACTAATCGCCTTGGAGCGTTCAAGGTCAGTGCCCGTCCTAAACTTAGCATAATCGTAGCCATGGAACAAATCGCGGCAGATTGAGAGCTTCTCTAGGAACTTCGGGTACGCCACATGCGCAATATCGGTCTCGCCGTAATTTTTCTTGTCGCGGGCGGTGTAATCATTCATGGCCTGCTTGAGCGCGGCGGCGATGCCCACATAATCCACGACAAGTCCGCCCTCTTTATCGCCATATACACGATTTACCCGCGCGATTGCCTGCATCAAGTTGTAGCCCTGCATCGGCTTATAAACATACATCGTCGCGAGGGACGGCACATCAAAGCCCGTTAGCCACATATCTACGACAATGGCAATCTTTAATGGGCTTTTATTATCCTTAAACTTCTTCGCGAGTTCTTCCCTGTGCCCTTTATTACCGATTACCGTGCGCCACTCCTCGGGGTTTTGGTTGCTCTCGGTCATGACGACAGCGACTTTCTCGCCCCAAGATGGACGCAATGCCAGTATGCGCCTATAAATCTTCATCGCGATTGCACGGGAATAGGCGACAATCATCGCTTTACCCGTCAGCAAACCCGCGCGGTAATTCTCGTAGTGGTCGAGGATATCCTCAACGAGAGAGGCGATTGTCTGCTCATTGCCGAGGATCGCTTCCATCTGCCCGAGTTGCCTTTTACTCTTCGCCACGACTTCAGGGTCGGCATTTCTAGCCATAATGTCGTACTCTGCATCAATTAGGTGTAGCGTCTCTTCATCTAGTTTTAGCTTAATAACGCGGCTTTCATAGTAAACGGGGCGCGTAGCACCGTCCTCGACAGCCTGCGTCATATCGTAGACATCAATATAATCGCCGAAGACTTCGCGGGTGCTTCTATCCTTCATCGAAATTGGCGTACCCGTAAAGCCAATATAGGTGGCGTTGGGGAGGCTATCACGGATAATGCGGGCGATGCCGACTTTGATCTTACCCGTTTGAGCATCAACCGTTTCTTTGAGTCCATACTGTCCGCGGTGGGCTTCATCCGCCATAACGACAATATTTGAGCGCTCGGAAAGTGCCTTGTTGGACTCCACGAACTTCTGCATCGTGGTAAAGATAATGCCGTTCGCCTGTCTGTCCTTCAGCCACGCTTTGAGGTCCGCACGACTTGTGGCGTGCTTCGGCGTTTGGCGCAGAAAGTCACTACATTTGGTAAATTGCCCGAAAAGTTGGTCATCAAGGTCGTTGCGATCGGTTAAAACGACGATTGTTGGACTTTCTAACGCCTCCTGCAAAAGGTGCGCATAAAAGACCATCGAAAGCGACTTGCCGCTACCCTGCGTATGCCAAAATACGCCGCCCTTGCCGTCCGTTTTTGTCGCGTGCTCTGTGGAAGCGACGGCTTTCTTGACGGCGAAATACTGATGATAGCCCGCGAGAATCTTAGACTGCTTCACGCCCTCATTAGAGAAGCAAATGAAGTTCTTGATAATATCCAAAAACCGCTCCCGCGTGAAAATGCCCTTAAAGAAGGTGTCAAACTGCGCATACTGCGTGTTCTCGTAGTCGCCATCCGTCGTCTTCCACTCCATGAAGCGATCTTCACTCGAAGTAATCGTGCCTGCCTTCGAGGTTAAGTGGTCACTCATCACACAAAGGCAGTTATAAATGAAGAGGGACGGTATCTCGTGTATGTAGTTGCGTATCTGGGTATACGCCGCGGAGGCATCCGTCTCTTCACGCGAGGGGGACTTTAGTTCCATCAGCGCGACGGGGAGTCCATTAAGGAAAACTAGCACATCCGGACGCTTTTCACTATTTTCAACGAATGTCCATTGATTGGCAATTACGAAGGAGTTCTTGTCGGGGTTCTTGTAGTCCACGAGATACACAAGCCCCGAACGCACCGCACCCTTGACGGAATAGCTCACCGCGATGCCGTGCTGAAGGTAGTCCATAAAAACGGCATTCTGCTGTGTAAGGTCGGCGCACCCCATGTTCTTGAGTTTAAAGAGGGCGTTCCCTAGCGCTTCTTCGGGGAGGCGAGGGTTAAGCCGCCAAAGTGCCGCGGTGAGCTCCTCCTCATAGAGGGGGCACTTATAATCGCGTTTTACATCTGGACCATAAACCGCGCGATAACCCATATTCTGGAACAGTTCCATTATGGCTTTCTCATAGTTCGCTTCGGTATAAAGTCCTGACATTGCCTGCGCTCCTTTCGTACTTATCGTTTTTATTTTGTCTTTCTCATACGGAGTTAGCGCCTTAAAGATCAAGCCCCGACACATCCAGCTCCCCTGACATCAGGCGCGGGAGCAAGGTGTCGCGGAGTGCGGCAAGTCTCTTATTTTCAAGAGAATTAACAACGATTTGATCAATCATAGGCGAAGTTAATTCATCAAATCGGTCAAGCGTATTATTGTCAGGAAGATAGAACTCAAAAGCGTCATAATCTTTTTTCCCAATATGAATGACCGTTGTTCCAATTTGAGTTTGCTCAATCTTATACAGTAATGGCTTAATCGTAAACAATACAAAAGCCTTCCCTTTGGGTCGTTTGTTATCAAAAATGCAGACTCGCTGATTTAACCACGCTTCGGTATTCCCCCAGATATATGGACGAAATTCTCCATCCATACCAACAATAATATCACCTGGCTGAATTAAATGACCTTTAGGATGC
>CAVCAF010000154.1:0-410 GCA_963600185.1 Azospirillum sp. 51_20
ATACGAATCCCCATACGATGACGATCGCTATGTCGGATGATGGCCTCAAGAAGTCCCATCTCGACATCGTGGAGAATGGCGAGAAGCGGCGGCTTTATGACTTCGAAGGCGGACATCCGCTACGGTTCATCCAGTTCACGGTTAAGGGCGACTTTACGCTCATTATTGAGCAAGACCCATGGGAAAAGGGCGAAAAGCGTTTGGGTGAACCAACAATTATTGGCTTTTTTATTGACTAACCTAGAAAGGTATAATCAAAGATGATGAAGATGATGAAAGCCGCGGCACTTGCTTGCGCGGTGGGTGTCGTGGGCAGTGCCGCTTTGGGCGACCTCGCCTCGGGGGTAAAGGGCAATCGCACATGGAACGCGGGGTTTAAGGCGAATCCCTTAAAAGCCCCTGTCACAATA
>CAVCAF010000154.1:420-3513 GCA_963600185.1 Azospirillum sp. 51_20
GATGGCGACCTCTCGGAGTGGGATCTTTCAGGGCAGATTCTGACGACGGAAATCGGACATGAGACGACGACTTCGGTCAGAACTGCCGCGATGTGGGATGAAGACGCGCTTTATCTCTCGTTCGTTTGGCGCGATAATACGCCGCTACATTCCATGATAGACCCTGCCACAAAATCCGCGAAGGGTTGGGTGGATGACGCGGTTCAATTGCGTTTCGTTGTGAATGAGACCCCTTCGTGGGCGACTATTTGGTGTTATAACAAGAATGTGCAGTGCTTTGACTTGGACTTCTTTAGAAAGCCTGAGGATACGAAGGGTAAGCACATGACTTGGTGGACAAAGCCTAATGAGACCGCGCTCGGCAAGAGCGGCATTGAGATGATGTCCAAGGTGAGTGCGGACTCCAAGGGCTTTACGATGGAAATGAAGATTCCCTGGCGCGTCATTTCGCCCGATAAGCCTTTCGTGGCAAGGGCGGGGGCTCGTTTCAATATGGGGCTCGACTTTATGTGGGGCAACATGGCGGGTGATTGGCCAATCTTCCGCATAAGCGATAACTTCAGGGCTTGGGATGCGCAAGAAGGCTTCTTCTTTACGAATCCTGACATTTGGGGCTTCGTTGACCTCATGGGCACATCAACCGCCAATACGCGCACCTATGTTGCGGATGCCGCGCCGCCGTATGGTATTATCCCTATTCGCGCGAAGATTCCGTCCGGCAAAGAGAAATTCACGCTGGTACTTGAGGACACGAAAACAGGTGAGCGCATCCGTACGGTAACGGGTGGACATCCTGTCGCGGAAGCCAAGGTTGGCAAGGAAGGCGACTGTGACATTGTCGAGGTGATGTGGGATGGTCTTGATGACCTTGGACGCGCCGCTACGCCTGGCTCTTATAAGGTGAAGGGTATCGCGATGGATCATATCGGGCTTAAGTATAAGTCTAGTTTCTACAATCCTGGCGATCCTGTGTGGGAGACTGGCGACGGCAAAGGTGGCTGGGGAGCTGACCATTCGCGTCCCGAGTTCATTGCGCGTGCCGCTACGAACATTGTCTTTGGTTCGAAGTTCCCCGAGGGCGGGTATGGACTTTGGGCGGTTGGACCTTCGGGACGCAAGATTTGGAGTGAAAAGCGCGGCGCACGCGCACTCACGGCGAATGACAAGTACATTTATGTCTTGGGTGGCTATTATAATGAAGAGGAGCAGTTGCTGTTTAGGCTCGACCCCGCGACGGGGAAGTATGTTGAGTGGGCGGATGGTAAGGGCGGCAATTTGCCGTGCCCGTATCCACTCTCGAAGATTCGCGCCATTGGTACGAAGCGCATAATGAATATCGCCGTTGACCCTCAGGATAATGAGCTCGCGCTCGCATTGGACGACGGCACCATTGTTACGCTTTCCACAAAGACACTTGCCGCGTCAAGACCCTATCCGACGGCTGTGCAACCGACTTATCCGCTCGGCAAGGACTATCGCGTACGCATTTTCGGCGTTCTGAGCGAGGTGCAACATACGCCGCTTGCGTATGACGGAAAGTGCTTCTATTACTTCCAGCGGCATGGGGATTTATTTGTCGCCTTTGATAAGAACACCCAGAGCGTGCGTGAGATTCCGCTCGAAGGCGGCGTTGGGCGACCCGAAGCCTTGGCGCTCTCGTGCGATTTGAAGAGTATATATGTAACGGATACTGGGGCGGATATGCAGGTTAAGAAATTTGACCTCGCGACTGGTCATAAACTCGCGACCTTTGGTAAGAAGGGCGGTCGCCCGCGGCAAGGCAAGTTTGAAAGGGACGGCATGATTGCCATGAGTTCCGTCGCCGAGGATACGGCAGGCAATGTGTGGGTTGTTGAAGACACAGAATACCCCCGCCGCACAGGCGTTTGGAGCGGCGTAGATGGTCATCTCGTGCGCGACTATATTGGTAACACTTTCTATTGCGGCGGCGGCACTTTCTTGCATGATCAAGATGAAACGCGTGCTTTCGCGGGTGGCACAGAGTTCAAGATCGATATTGATAAAGGGCTTTGGTATCCGACTGAGATTATCTGGAATCCTGACCCAACAAAACCCGGGTACACATTCTACATTGACCCTGGTTTGACGGGTATTGGACCTATCTTTAAGTCGTCCGCTTCGGGTAAGGAGCGCGAGTATTTCTTCCATGCCTCGTGGGGTGGCGACGCGCGGGAGTGGGTGCTATTCATGAAGAGCGGCGCGGCGTGGCGTCCAGTTTCCGCCGTCTCGCGTGTCGGGAGACTCTTGCGCGATAATGATTCCGACAAATCCGTCCAAGCACCCGCGGGCGAATGGGCTGGACTTGATGAGCGGGATACATTTATTTGGAATGACGCGAATGGCGACGGCTATGTGCAGCGCAGTGAATGCGAGTTTATGCCGTCCGCGGAAGGTACTTTGCCGTCCACATGCGGCTGGGGTCAGCGTCCAGACTGCGACACGCTCGATGTCTATATGATGTCTAACGACCGCTCGATGACTTGGTGGAAGTACGCGGTGGCGCGGTTCACTCCAGAAGGTGCGCCTATCTACGCGCGTTCGGCTCTTACGCAAATGCCTGGTTCGCATGTGAACTGGGAAATGCCCGATATTGCGCCTGTCACGGGTGAGGATACGATTTTGCGCTTCGCGAGCGAAAATAAGAAGGGTATGCTTATCGCGACGGATAAGAAAGGCAACTTCAAGTGGCGGTATCGCGACTGGTGGCATGGCGTCCACGGTTCGCACCATTCCCCTGACGGCAACCCCAATGGACGACTCTTTGGCTCGATTATGCTCGTCGGCTATGCGGACGCGGGCGGCGATTGTGGAAATGTCGTCATGATCCGCGGCAATCACCTGCACGACTACTGGATGACGACGGATGGCTACTACCTCGATAAGGTGTTCAAGAGCGTGCTTGACGGCGAACTCTTCCCCGCGACAGTTGAAGAAGCGCGGCAAATGAAGTTTGAGAACCTGATTGGTCATGGCGAACCGTTCATGGGTTGGTTCGGTAAGCAGTCCGATGGTAAGATTCGCTCCATTCATGGCAATCTCGCGCTCGCGTGCCATATTTGCGAGGTGACGGGG
>CAVCAF010000155.1:0-3179 GCA_963600185.1 Azospirillum sp. 51_20
TCGTCGCGACTAAGTCGCCACCCGCGAAAACAACATCCGCCGCGCGACCGTTAACGACTAACTCATGGAACGCGGGCGCATCCGCGACGACATCCGTACAGCCATAAGTTTTCTTAAGTGCCTGCAAAGCGAGTCGCCGCCCTTGTTCGCGCTTGTTTGGTGGGTGAATATTGCGAAAGCTGCCGATATCAATTGAGCAGGCAAAGCCGAAGTTCGGGATTTGTTCCGCCGTGAGTCTCTGGGCTTCACGAATCTCACCCCAAGTCTGATCTTCTTGCGCGCCATGGTTCGCTAATTGCACGCAATAAAACGGCAAATTGGGCGACTGCCAACGCGTCCGGAATAATTCAACAAGTCGGGCTTGGTCATCTAGATAAGCTTGCGCGTCGCGCTTAGATTGTGCGTCCGCCTCACCTTGATAGAAGAGAATGCCCTTAATCGGCAACTGAAAGAATGGGGCGATTTGCGCACCCCAGCTGCCGCCGTAAGTGCGGGTTGGATGTGGAACCGCAATAATTCGCCGACAATACCAGTCGCCTCCCGCGAGCGGACGCGATTCTTGCGGCGCGTCTTTGAGTGCGAGAGGCATTTGACCCGAAAACGCACCCCACCACGAGAGTTCCTCATGGCAGCCAACAAAGACCGTAAGCGAATTCGTCTCACGCTTCACGAGCGCGGCAGGAATTGTAAATCGCCAAGCGAGATTCCCTTCGTCCCCAGGAACAGGCGATTCCCAATTTTTCACAGCCCCAATACGCGTCCCATTAAAGAAGACTACACCTGGTAGCGAGGAACTCCCAAGGTCAAGTATAAGGTCGTGATTCAACCAAGTGGACGGAATCTCAACTTGCCGCGAAAATGCCGCAATCCCGCGATATTGTTTAAGAATAGTATGCTCGAGCCCCCCTTCAGCAGGCAAAGTGACTTTCTCTGCCTCATTTGTAGCCGTGTACTGCTTGGCGAGTTCCGCGAGGCGTGCGTCATCATTAAAAAGCGCATAGGCTTCATTAAGGAGGGAATCCGCCCGCGCAAAATCCGCCGCGGCATTATAGAGTGCCTTGCGCGATTTTTCAACATACTCAACGCTACCTCCATGCGGAGGCAAGAAATGACGAATGGGTGGCCCTGGCCAAGCAGACCCAATAAGTCCAATTGGCACATCGCCGAGCTTCTCGCGCACAGTTCGCGCGAAATGATAGGCGAGAGCCGAGAAGTCGCGCGCCGTCCGAGACGAACAACGCGACCAGCCACGCGCATAGGGTGGCTCATTAACCTCCACCTCTGAGCCTAGCGTCGGCACATCTATAAGGCGTATCCCCGCGTCATTCGCGCCCGCCATTTCCCGTTCGGGATTTCCCGAGAGTGCGAGCGGCCACCACGCATTCGACTGCCCCGTACACAGCCAGATATCACCCAGCGTAACATCCTCAAGCGCAACTTGTGAAGAGCCGTCCGTAGCCGTGACCGTGTATGAGCCGCCCGCCTTTTCGATTGCGGGGAAGACCGCACGCCACGCGCCATTCGTCCCCACAGAGACGGAACGCGTTTCACCATTAAAAATGACGCGAACCTGCCGCCCAGTTTCACCAAAGCCCGCGAAAGGAATTGGCTCGCCGCGTTGCAGAACCATGTGGGATGACCAAACACGATTAAACCGCAACGCGCCCGCCCCCGAAACTGCCGCGTTCGCGGCAAATACGAGAGCGAGCGTCGCTAATAAGGCAGAGAAGAGAGGTCTCATGTCTTAACTTTCTTTTCTCTTAGCGCACCGCGTCCAACGGATAAAGCTCAAGACGCGTTTCAATCTTCGAGAAGTCAAACGGCGGACGCGCATTCGGGTCAAACGGCTTCAACTCATTTTCCTCGCCAAAGCGAATGAGCGAAGTAATATCGACATCCGTCACATTGCCGAAGCGGTGGTGATGACGGCGCATATAGCGTCCATTCGTGCTCGATACACCCAGCGGAACCGTCACGCGTGCCCCAGCCTTAGGCTCCATATGCACAAAGACGCGGTACTTGCCTTCCCAGTCCTTGGGAATGAATTGCTTCGCAGGAAGCCCCGCGAGCATCAGCTTTTGGGCAGGAGCCGGACGATGGAAGAGGTAGAGTGCCCCATTAAAGCCTGTGAACGCTTCATTATTTTCGGGCTTCTCAAACTCCATCTCTAGCACATTGCCCTTCGCCTTAATGAGGTGCGAGACATCCGCCGTAACGCGATCATGGTTCGTAGCCTTTTCACAGAGAACCTTACCGTTGAAGGTAATTTTCGTCTTCGTGAGGAAGTTGGGACCACCCCACGCGGCGCATACAAAGCGCGTCATACCGCCTTCTGTCCAGCTCTCATCTTTAAGATCAAAGGTCTTAACGATTTTCGCGCGCTGACCATCAGGCAACCCCCAGAACTGGAGCACATCCGCCGTGCAAGGCTTACCCGTATCGGCGAAAGTCCAGCCTTCTTTGAGATCTTGCGTGGGGTCAACCCACTTACCCTCGGCGTATTTCGTGAAGTCCATTGTAGGCTCGCGGAGCGGACACCACGCGACCTGATTTTCCTTCCACCAATAGCTGACGGCATTCTCAGGCTCATAGACGCGAGCATTAGCGACCATGATTTCCTGGGCATCGATTTCTGCGGTGAATGAGCAAGTGCCCGCGTTCGCGTCATATTCAAATGCAGGATGTTCCTCGCCGCGTGCACTCCAAGTGACGATTGTCGTGGGCTTACGCGGTACACGCAAGGTGACGCGCGTCTTTTGGGTTCCGTTCGTATTGAAGTTGCAAAGTACGGTAACCGCGTCAAGTCCGTCATGCGAACGATAGGGCTGCGGCCAAATAAGCGCGTCATCCGTCGTGCAAACGGCGGGGTCGGCGTTAACATCGGCGAGGAGTTCTTTCCAGAACGCGACTTCGCCCGCGCCAGGCCACCAAATACCCTTAATATCGGCACTATCACGCGCGAAGGCACTACCGAGCCAAATAACGCGTCCCTTACCGAGCTTGCGGCTCGTTATTGCCGCGGCACCATTTTCATACTTGGCGAGAACTTCCGTCGCGGAATCCGTCGGCTCTAGCTCAACCGAGTAAGCGTTGAAGTTGAGTCCGTTGCAGGCGATTGTGCGCCCATTATCGGCATATTCGCGTCCCTTCCAAGTGACCTTGCCACCAAGCGGACGCAA
>CAVCAF010000156.1:0-3057 GCA_963600185.1 Azospirillum sp. 51_20
ATGGGTTGATACTATAGAACGAGTAGAGACTTCGCGCGTTTCGTGCGAGGGTTTCCGCGGATCATCGGCGGTTTCGCGTGGTGGGGCTCGTGGCTCATCGGCGGTTTCGTGCGGGGAGTCTCACGGCTCACCAGTGGGCGCTAGAATGCGTTTTAGCGCGTTCTCTCAAGTTCTAGTACCCCCCCCCCCCCTCAATGCTCAACACGCTGTAGCGGGCTTATACGCGGCGTTTTACGCGGCATTTGCCGTCCGTTCGGGACACTTCTTTTGGAGGTGACTCCCATTCATCCTTTTTATACCCTAATCTAAATACAAGGAGTACAAACATGGTACATCTACTAGCCCTATTCATAAAAGGAACTAAAGCGCGCGGATGCTTTAAAGTAAGTGCCGCGCTCGCGGCGGTTTTCGCGCTCGGGTTAGTTTCCGCCGCGGTCGCAGCGGAAAACATTTACTGGAAGGGCGAGGACGGGGCGTACCTAAATGACGCGACGAACTGGGAAGGTGACGCACCGTTTTATGGTGTCTCCGAGAACAATATGAAGTTCTGGGATGTCCCTTCAAAGGCATATACGGTTCGTCTCTCGGATGATCTCGTTTGCGCGGGTACGGTTGACTTTACTGATGCTCCCCATGCCGCGACGGTGACTTGGGACTTGGGTGGGCATACTCTTACCTTCCTAACTCAGTACGCCAGCCACTGTCACCAGAACTGGACGAATATCTTTGAGAACGGAACGATTGCCTTTACGAATAGTGCGGGTGCGATCCAGCGCGTGAACTTCTGGCATGCGAAAAGCGGCTACGCGATGTTCCTCAAGGGGACGGCTACCTTTATAGGCAACATGGAGTTTTCGGACGGCGGAACAAAGACGCTCGATATTCGGGATGGTGCCCAGTGGCACGGCGGTATGCAGGCGAAGGGTTATCAGTGCCAGGTAAATATTACGGGCAATGGAACGATGGTCAACCTCGCAAATAAAGAGTTCGCCCTTGGTGGCGACCCTAATAACTCGAACCAGGCGGGTGAGGTCATGGGATATATCACTGCAGGCGCCGTCGTCACGAATGCGGGCAGCATTCTCGTCGGCGGCGAAAGTAATCAGTCCGCAGGTGGTAAGTGCCAGCTTCTCGTGGACAACGCGACGCTCGCGATGGCCCCGAGCGGCGCGTCCGGGATGGTGACGGTCGGCGGTGGATCCCAAAATGATGTCTGGAAAGATGGTGTGAAAGTTGGCACGGTGGAGAAAATATCCTCGGAGAACATCCTCAAAATTGTCAACGGCTCGGTGGTGGATTTCGCGAACAACCGCTTTTCCGTCGGCAACTCGATGTGGAAGATGCGTTCGGGCGGCTCAGGTAGCCACTCCAACCTTGTTTATGTAGCGGGTGAGGGCACGGTCTTTACGGCGATGCTCGCGAATGCGGACTGGCCGGGTGTTATTGGTCATAATGGCAATTGGAACCAACTCCATTTGACGGACGGTGCCTACATGAATACGGGCTACCTTTGTGCGGGCGGCCAGGGCAAGCAATGGGGCGAGGGCGGCACATCGCTTTGGAATCGCGTGACGGTCGAGAACGGTGCGTTCCTCGATTCGAACGCAAAATTGCATTGCGCGACGCGGCATGTGGACGACTTTAATAATGGCAGAATGGTGACGGCTCTAAATGCGTCCAATGTCTACGAAGTCGTGAATGGCGGCAAGGCGAAGGCGCAAGGTGTTGTAGTCGGTACGCTCGCTTGTGCGCGGGATAACCGCTTCATTGTGGATGGTGAAGGCTCAAGCTTTGAGCTTTATGGACTCGGGGATGTTTCCATCGGTCATAGTGGTGCATTCGGGAATGGCTTCGAGGTGACAGGCGGCGCGACGCTAACGGGTGATGTAAATGAGTTCAGAATTGGCTCCGAAATCTATCATCAGGGAGATATAGAAAAGGTCGGGGTGACGGCTTCTAATAACTATATCCGTATCGAGAAGACGGATGTCTCGGTCAAGAATACCATCCAAATCGGGCACTACTACAATGGCGGCAATACGCTTTGGGTGGGTGATGGCGCGGTCGTCAAGGCGGGCGGCGTAATCTTCCGCGGCTTTGGTCAGCGGCTCATTGTGTCGAATGGTACGCTGCGTGTTTCGTGCGACGATGGACAGGGTACGCGACACGGTTTGCGCCCCGCTTGGTCGGATAATGTCTATACTATGGACTATTCAGGTAAGCACCAGTTCGACTTCTATGAACAAGGGCGTATTTATAATGGACGGGATATGGGTTGCGACTTTACGAACGCGTGTAAGTTCGTCTTCCATATCCCCGCCGAAGGCTATAAAGAAGCCGCCTTTGAGTCCACGAGCTCCTCGATCCGCTTCTCGGATGATTCAGAGTTCGTCTTTGACTTTGACGCGGTTAGTAAGGACGGCTTAAAGAGCGTCCCTCTCTTGAAGTACTCGGGTAATAATGCAACTCGCCTTATATTCTCCGATGAGCTTCTCGCGAAGATAAATACCGCGGCAGAAAAGACGCGCCAAGGTTCACGGGTGAAACTTTCCTCCGACTGCCGCGAACTGACCCTCCGTGTAGGTTCGCAGGGTCTCCTCATAAGCGTGAGGTAGTAATAAAGAGTAAGAGGGCACCATTCTAAGCACTTTAATATAAGGAAAGGAAGTTTATTATGAAACAAGCAATAAAGAGAGTTCCTTTGGTTATAAGTGCCGCGCTTATAAGTCTAGTCGTAGTCGGCGAGGATAGGACTACGACTTGGTGGAAGGGCGAGGATGGTGCCTACTTAAATGATGTCGCGAATTGGGATGGGGACGCGCCTTTTAGCGTGGATAACACGAATAACATGGGCTTTAAGGGTGTCCCTAGCGATTATTACACGGTTAAACTCTCGGAGGACCTCGTTTGCGGGGGTTCTTGGATGTATGAATATGATCATCCGAAGCAACTTACCTATGATCTCGGTGGGCATACGCTAACTTTTCTTTCCGAATATCATTCCCACAGCAACCGCGGCGTTACGAATTTTCTTACCAATGGCACAATCGCCTATAC
>CAVCAF010000157.1:0-3042 GCA_963600185.1 Azospirillum sp. 51_20
AAAATGTCGCGTCCGTCTACACGGATAATTGCCTGTCCTCCGTCAGGACCTACAAGATCATAAAGCCGAGCCGTTTTGCCGCGGACAGCGAAAGTAATTTTCGCGCCTGGTGTCGCCGTTTGCCACATACGCCCACCGAAAGGCCCCATATACCACGGCGAATCGCCCTTAACTTCTTCCCACTTGCCCGAGAGCATATCGGCTGTTAGCGGCACAATCTTCGCATTCTCTAGATTCTCCTTGATGAGGGGTGCGGGGAGTTTATGCGCAACTGCCGCGTCCGCCTTCGCCTTAGCAACCTTAAAGAATGCCGCGAGACTCTCTACATAGATGTCGTGCCCTTCACGATTCGGGTGCGTACCATCATTCGCGAAAATGACGCACTTCGCCGCGGCACTTCCTTTCGCCGTATTACGGACGACTGGCGTGGGAACGCCCTTCTCTAGCCCACGGATAAGGAGCGTACCTTCCTTTAGGCGCTCGGCAACACGCGGGCCAAAGTTGACGGAGGGGATATTGTAATACTTCGCGACACGCTCATGAACCGCGGCAGATGCCGTGCACTTTCCGTTGAGATAGCTGTTGGTCGCGGACTCCGTAATCGTATAGACGAAGATAATATCCGTCTTGGGGTTATGCTTCCAAGTTTGGCGCACAATGCCCTCCATTGTCCCCGCGACATAGTCATTCCCGCACCAGCCATCGTTGGTGGCGAACTCCACGAAGAGGAGGTCGGGATTGTGGCTAAGCACATCGCGTCCAACACGGAACGCCCCTAAGTCGGAACCCGTACCGCCAATGCCCGCGTTAACTTCCGTCACTTCACACTTTGGGGCGAGTTTCTTGAGGAGTTTCGTTGTCCCATTGCGCCAGCCGTCCATTTGAGTAATGGAGCCGCCGAGATACACAAACGAGAGAGGCTCGCCCGCCGCCATTTTGGCGACAACATTCGGGATACCGCCGCGCAGGCGAATCTCCTCGGCGGGTTCATCCGAGCCCGGATACGGTTTTGCCGCGCCGAACGCGGCACTTATTGCCCCAACGAGAGCGAAAGCCCCCACAATCGTCTTTAGTTTCATCATAATTACCTTGTATTATAGCGTTATCGTACTAAAATCGCAAGCCCAAGTTTCTTAACGAGCCACAAATTGTTATTGCGCGTCTTAAGGGAGAACTTACCCGAAGTGGACTTAAAGTTCTTCTTGATGTTATCAAGTCCGCTAATGTCACCCGAAGTCAGTTGCCGATCGGCGACGGGTGTCGCGTTTTCGTCCGTTAGCGTGAGGGTTGCCCCTTCGCCAAAACTGAAAGTCGTGTTATCTAGTTTCGTTAAGAGCTTAGTGCCCGCAATATCCTCTGGACGCAAACTCCAAGTGCCCGTTAGCGTGCCCACGCCATTCGTAATTGTCGCGAAACCCGTGAGAGCTGGGAGCTTATAAGTGCAGTTATCCGCGAAGATTACCGAGGGGGACTCGCTACTCGCGACAACTCCCGGCAAGACGGACTGTTTAAAGAAGACATAGCCCTTCTTTAAGATAACCTTCTGATTCTCATTCGTTGGGATAGCCGCGTCTTTCGTGCCGATGACGGAACCCAAAACGCCACAGATTTCGCCGCCAGCGGTGCCGCTCGCCATGCCGTTCACCGTAGTGCCAGGCGTAAGGTCAATACCATCAACAATGATGTCGCCTGTGAAGTCGTTGGCTGTATTCCAGAAGACAATCTTCGCACCGCCGCGGATTTCAAAGCCACCCGTACCCGAGACCTTACCTCTAAATTGGATGTGCGAGCCAGGATAAGAGGCATCTGCCGTATTCGTGACGGTCGTATACCCCGTTAGCGTGACGGGACCCGCGTAAGTATTGTGTAAATAGCCCCAGTCGCCAAAGTTGGGCGTGCGTGTATTACAAACAATCATCGACCCGTCACCAAGATTCAAGTTAATGTTCCCAATCTGCGTCTTTATGACATCGGGTTCCAACCCCGCATTCTCACCCGCATTAGTATACCCCAATACGCCACCATTCATAAAGGTAAACGAGGTTGTGCACTCTTCCATTACAATGGAATTAACAGAAATCTGCGCACCATCAATAACGATATTGCCGAGATTAGCGAAACTCTTAACATTCATATTAAGTTGGTCTGGTGTACCCAAACTACCAAAGCCCCGAATAGTCAAGGTATGGTTATTCATATCGAGCGTCTTAGCAATTGTGCATTGGGTATCGCTATCATTGCCATCACGCGAAATCATAATCAAGGTATCATCATCAAGGATGACATTCGCGAAGCCTCCCCCATAAGGCATATTACGCACATTGCAGAATGCGCCAAGGTCGCGCGTGCCGTCATTATAACCCATACCCTTGAGGTGAACCGTGCTCGAATAGCATGTCCCGCCGCCCTGCATAAGGGCATTCCGAAATGTGCCGCCGTCCACATAGGCGACGGCATTCTCGGAGCCGAGCCCGTTTATGCTACGCGACTCATAAACACCCTCATAGATGTAGATAGTCCCCTCGTAGTTTTGAAGATTGGCATTCTGCCCTATGACCAGAGTGCCCTTGCCCTTTTTAACGAGGGCGGTGCAATCGTGAAATGTCGCCTCCTCGTTTTCGCTCATCCACATGGACTCGCCTTCGGGAACCGTTATAATATACTGCCCGTTTACGATTTCTCTAGTCGTTTCGGCGAAGACCGTCGCCGCGAAAAGTGCCGCGATTAGGCTCGCTTGAAATGCGCGTATACTTCTTTTCATAGTTGACTCCTATTTGGGGTTGTTAATGATTAACCGTAAATCTTCTCATCCGCGACGGAATACGCCGCGAACGAACGCCAAGCTGGCTCATCGCGCACCGTTTCTGCCACGATCCGCACCTTACGCACAATCTCGGGCGCGAACATCTGAATGCGCTTATGTCCAATCGATTCGCCGCGGGCGACCGTCTTCGTCTCACCTTTCGCCGTGACGACTTCCACACGATAAGTCTTTACGCGCTCGCCGCCCTTGCGCAAATCTTCCTGCACCACGATTTGGTT
>CAVCAF010000158.1:0-3036 GCA_963600185.1 Azospirillum sp. 51_20
TCCAACTATTATACCATAATTCCGCCGCGACTGCCATACCTAAACGCAAGGAGACGCAGCACCCTGAGGTACGCAGGGAGGGGTGCCCTCCCTCTATAAGGACGGCACCCCCTTCTACGCACACCCCCCACCCCGAGGTGCGCACCTCTCCCAAAGTGGCTACTTAGATCTGATATTCGACGAAGGATGTGGTTGCGGGCTCAACCGTGGTCTTCGCGCCTTTAACATCCTTCATCTGGACATCCTCTACATTGCCAAAACTGCGCACGCAAGGGCCTTTCATACCCTCAATGGTGACGTTATCGAGGGTAATCCCATGAACATTACCCGCACGGATAAACTCCGAAGGCCCTTCCACGGCGGGGAGATGCCCGATATGGGTGCTAACTTCCTTGCGCATACGCTCAAGTTCTGCCTTTGAGACGGGCTTAAAGACGATGTGGCTATCCTTAATCTTCAGCGTCGCGGGGTCTTTCTTGTCCCCATAGAAGCAAAGGCTCTTACCAATATTTGTCGCCTCCAGATTCTCAAATGTAAGCGACTCAAGGGGACGATTCAACTGCCAGAAGTCGCTACCCGAGTAGTTGTAGTGGACGAGGCGGTCGACATCATGAACGCGGCAGTCGCGGAAAACGACTTCCCCCGCATTCTGGCGCACATCAAGCGTATAGTCGCAGTAATAGGTGAAGAACGAGAGCGGATTGCGCCGTGCGCGACCATAACTACTCGCGCCCGCGGCTTTTTCTTCCGCCGAGAGGGCACTGCGCCACGCGTAGCTACCAGGCCCCGAGCAATCGCAGCGCTCAATGAGCAAACGGCGACCACCAAGGCGGAAAAGGTTGCTCGAGGTGCGCAAGTGGCAGTCCGCAACATACAAGTCTTCAATATCAAAACCCGCGATGCAGTCGTCGCCCGTATCAATCTTGCAACGCTCAATACGGATATTGTTGGAGCTATCCATATGGATTCCGTCATGCCCCGCGGCAACCGTCACATCTTGGATATCGACATTCTTGCTAAACTTGATGTAGTGCGCGAAGTCGCCCGCATTAACGACGGTATAACCACGAAGAACGAGGTTCGTCACATACTGCGCCATGACCATGTGTGGCCCACGGAAGAATTCCAAGCCCTTCGGATTAAAGCTGTTGCACCCATCAATCACCGAACCAATCTCGCCCATAATCGAGACATCCGTCGCGCCATAAATGCGGATAGCGCCGTCATGCCAGCTACTACCGCTCTTACGGAAGTACTCATTAAACTTGCGGTCGGTTGGGTTATCTAGACTTGGCGGAATCCAAACAGCGTCCGTGAACTCGCTTGCAGGGACGGGTTCTAGCTTATCCGTCCGAAGGATGTCATAATCACGAAAGTCGCGGCTGAACTTCACCATCGCCCCCGCACGCAAATGGAGCGTCGTATGGCTACGAAGGCGCAAGCCTTTAACATTATAAGTGCCCGCTTCAAGAACGACCGTTGCCCCGCCGCGCTTCCACGCGTCATCGAACGCACCCTGCACAAGTGCCGTCGCGTCCCCCGATTCAGGAGCCGTGAGGCAGATTGTCGGGCGCTCCGCCGCCTTTTCTGCACCAACCGCGGCACTTACGAGCACCGCACCCACCGCGGCAAAAACTGCCGCGCCTATCTTTATTTTAGTAGTATTCATAGTTTTCATAGTTTTCATAATATTGTGGTAAATACAATCGCTTTACTTAGCGGCTGGACGGCAGACGCGGAAGCCTATATAGATATAGCCCCCATAGCGCGGCGAATTGAACTCGCGATCGCAAACACGCGACGACCCATAATAGCCAAAGCTACCGCCGCGGATGGAGCGAAAGTCCATGCGTCCCGACTTGGCTGGGCGCGTATCCACGGGGTTCTCTCCGCTAGGCATACCCTCATAATGGTAATTATCTTCGCACCATTCGCAGACATTGCCGCCCATATCGTAAACCCCGTCACGCGAGACATCCGTGAGGTCTGCCCCGCGTACGGCGACACTCTTCGCCTGCGGTTTCATGTGCGGTGTGTTGCCCCAAGGATAGAGACGATTTTCACCGCGTCCCGAGGCAACATACTCCCATTCAGCTTCCGTCGGCAAGCGATAGCCATTCGCGTCCGTAATGCGTACCATACCGTTTGCCTCATCATAAGCAGGAGAAAACCCCTGTTTCTTCGAAAGCCAATTGCAGTAAGCCCGCGCCTGTGACCACGAAACATAGATTACAGGGTCATCATCCCGCCATGAAGTCGCGGAACGCATGGCGCGGTGCTCGGGGTTGAACTCCTCAAACTCGCGATTCGTAATCTCGTACTTACCAATCAAGAACGGCGAAACAGTAACTTCCCGCGGCGTTCCCTCATCTGGCTCCACGGCATTCGCGCCCATCGTAAAAGTGCCGCCAGGGATTCTAACCAACTCGGGCTCTGCAGGGACAGTCGTCGTATCCCATCGCGCAACTTCATTGCGGACGAGCGCGACGGACTTTAGCTCTGCCCCGCCCCAATCGGACCAATCATAATCAAGCGGAACTTGGCTGTTCTTACCGTCCTTACTCACCCACTTCTTTTCCGTCCCCGTTAACTTCTCTTGCGTAATCCGTACACGCGTTGCCCCTTCAGGGATGGACCACAAAAACGCAAGTTCGCGTTCCTCGCCTCCTGTCGGCGGCAAGTAGAGCGGGAACACATGCTCACGGTCGCCCTTCTTCGCGTTCAGCCACGGCATATCTACATAAAGCGAATAACGCGCGTCTTCATCCGCGGCGTTTACATATTTGATATGAAACGAATAACTGCCTGCCTTAAAGTCCTTCGGGAGTTCCCATGTCGTCCCTTTCGCCGCGTCCCAAGCGAGTACGGGTTCGCCCGCGACTGCACAGAGTGACCACATACGCTGCGTGCCATTATAACCCCACGCGAGCGAATTGCGTTCCGTCTCCTTCGCCGCGATTTGACGACGCCCCACAGTAGAAACGACGACCTTCCCACCGCGGCGGATTGTGAAGATGGGTGTCGCGCCAGGTACCA
>CAVCAF010000159.1:0-3007 GCA_963600185.1 Azospirillum sp. 51_20
TTGTTTCTAGTATGTCTTCACAGATTGATGATACCGTAGTTAGCAAGCTATTGGATCCTGTGCTTTATCCTTGGATGATGGGTCTCCCGCAAGCCGATCCAGATGGTGACGGTTTGCGTAATGACGAAGAAAAGGTTTTGGCTGATCTTGCCTCGCCGCTTAATTATCATACCGATCCCTCGCCCGCGTGGTTTACGGACTGGACAACGAATAAGAGCTATACGGCGCTTTATTATCGCGTCACACCTGAAATGGTGACGCTCCCATTCTGGACGATTACTACAGGCTCGAATATTGATGATATTTATTATGAAGCAACATTGCCTTATTCTTCGCTAGAAGAAGGTAAGAAATATATTGTCTCGTTTGAAACGACTGAAGGCTATGATACGGATTACGATTGGAAGAGTGATGGAACGGAACTCGCGCGCACTGTGCGTCAGTCAACCGATCCGCTTAACTTCGCGGATCCTACGCGGCGTCAGGCGCTCTACTTGGACGGCGTTAATGCGTACGCTAAGACTTATCGTGTGGGTATGCGTAAGACCAGTGCTGTGGACTTCTATAAGCAGTTTACAGTAGAAGCGTGGGTGTGTCCTGAGGAGATATCTGAGACGACGGAATATACCATCGTTGATCGCTCCTCGCGGTATCCTTCAAGCACGCTCGCGAAGACAGGGAACATTCGTGCGAACTTCCGCATTGGTGTTAAGGGCGGTAAACCGTATGGTCTCTTTGATAATAGTGACGCGGTGGAAACGGGTACTGGTGAACCCACGAGTTGCCAGTGTGTCGTATCTTCGGCGATGCTTGAAGCGGGCAAGTGGGCACACCTCGCGCTGACTTATACAGGTACAACCTTGTCACTCTATGTGAATGGTGAACTTGCCGCGTATGCAGGCACAACGCTGATTCCTGCGACAGGTGTCTATTCAATTCAGCAGACGGCTGGTCAGACGGCGGGTACTGCTAAATATGCAGTATATCCAAGTCTCTTCACAATCGGTGCACGCCCTGTGAAGACCGCTGACCTTGATAATCCTGACATGCAGGAGTTCTTCAAGGGCTGGGTGGATGAGGTTCGTGTGTGGGATGGTGCACGCTCGGCTACGGAAGTCAGATCCGCCTATAAGACAGCCTTTACCTTTGATGAAGTGGCGACGAATCGTGAAGAGGTTTATACTCACCTTATGAGCTCAACTGCTGATTCAAGCCGCAACGACAATCTAGGCAAGAAGGCACTTACGCCAGAACTCGTACAGCATTATAACTTTACGACGCTACCGAGTGCCGCGAAGCCAGACTGGGTTATAACTGAGCCTGTTGGGTTCACGATGAATACCCTAAGCCAGATTAATGAAACGGCGAAGGGTAATGGGGTCGGTAAGATTGGTCTACTCGCACAGGATGCCCGTAATCAGAACGCGGTCTATAAGAGTCCTTATTTCACGACATGGATTCCTAATACGGTGGATCACCTGCCCATTCTTGATGGTAGTGCGGCGGATACATTCATGTACTCAAAGTATTTGTGCGGTTATGGCGTGCTCGCGAGTGAAACAGGCGTAACGATGCATAATTTGCGCAATTCTGCGAACCCCTATAGTGGTCATGAGATAAGTGTGATTGATCGTACAATGAGGCTTCTTAAGCTTGACCTCTTGCAAGAACAATTGCCCTCGAGTGAGATTGTGACGGATGTTGTAAATCGTTATCTCTATACAATTCGTAGTGGCTTTACGGCTGCGGGCGATCTTCTCGCGTGTGGAAACGCCTATGCGAAGGCGTGCCCGACTATGTGGGACGACTTGGGTGCTTCTTCGCCGTGGGAAGATACCGTCGCGGACAGTAACGCGAATGGACTCCCCGATTGGTGGGAAGCGATGTATAGTAAGAGCAATCTCTCGTGGAATGATCTAGTAGATTATAATGGTAAGCAAATCCCCGCTTGGCAGGCATACTTGCGCGATCTCGCGAAGGGTATGCAACCTGATGGTAGTATTGATTCTGATTATATTCAGACGGCGGATTCCGACGGCGACGGACTCGTCGACTGGTGGAAAGAGCTCTATGGGCTTAAGGGCGACGCCAATGCGGATGACGATGGCGACGGTCTCTCGAATTATGTGGAGTATTTACTCTCTGAAGTGTTCGATTTAGGTCTAACATTCGATCCTACTGTTGCCTGCAGTGTAAATGTGAATGTAAGTGACTACTTCTATCGCATTGGGCAGATGTATGTTGGTGAAATCTTTACCGATCATGACCGTATTTCGGATGTTTGGGAAGATAACTACGCGACGAAATATGCTTCTCGATACATTTATGATGCAGAAGATGATGCTGATGGTGATGGTTGGTCTAATTACGCGGAGTTCTTGGCAGGTACAGATCCTGAGCAGGTGTCACTACGTAATATTGATGGTGGACGGTTACCTGAATATCCTGTGCCAACGATTGAAGGCAACTTTGTCTATGATGGCGCGCAGAATGTTGAGGGGCATACACTTATCGTAAAAGCGTTCAGTGATTCGCGCCTTGAATCTATTCCTGACGCGATTTGGACAATTGGCGGAGGGAATACCAATCTCGTATCTGACGCAAAGTATTTAGGCTATAATTCAGGACTCTCTCAATCTTTTAGATTACCACCTGGCAAAATTAATCCAGGTTCAGTGGTAGTCACCGTAAAAGATTTTGGTCTTCAGGTTTGGCACGCAAGCGCAAATTATGTTAAAGAGTATATGGTGAATGTTAGTCCAAATAAGGCCACATGGGAAGAACTTATCTTTGACCGGGTTCATTCAGAAGACGAACACACAGGAGACTTAGTTATGCGCCTGCAGACTGCGTTGACATCAAATGTAGTTGAAACAGTTGTTGGCTCTATTAATTATACAACAGGTGAAACAACAATAGACTTTAGTCAAATTAATGATACTGTTACTTTTGATGGCGATGTGACAGGTACCTGGCCTGATGTTGTATATTATAGCACGGGGGGTGT
>CAVCAF010000160.1:0-2963 GCA_963600185.1 Azospirillum sp. 51_20
ACAATTCATCTCAAGTATCGCTAACTTGTCTTGCATGTGTCTACCTGCGACTAGACCTTTCTTTAGTTTCAACGACTCTATTATAGCATAAATAAGGTCTTAGACGCAAGACCCATACGCGCAACACTTTTTATGCGTTTCTCGCAACGCACCACTTCCCACGCCCTATTTACTAGGGTTTGAGGCTCATAAGACGACAAATAACCCAAACCCCTCTTGCAAAATATTCGCTCTACTCGCCACTTTTTAACGCAAAGTCCGCAAAGGATTTCGACGCAAAGGGACGCAAAGCAATTGCGTTCTTCGCGTTCCCTTTGCGCTCTTTGCGTCAAAAACAGCCCTTCGCCGCGTTTTTATCTCGCGCAGAGCCGCAGAGACCGCAGAGAAGGTTAGCCGTGTAGAATTGTAGAAAGATCTACATCTCTACATTTCTACACGGCTATTAAAAAACTCTGCGATCTCTGCGACTTTGCGTGAGATAACTTCTTTAAGGCACACGCGGACACCCCTTCACAATTTGACGCTCTTCCGCTGTCAAATCATAGAGGTCGAAAATAAGATTATCCAGCTCTTCTTTTTGCAAGGTGAAAACGCTCAACAGCCTATCAAGTAGCGGTTGTCTCGTTTTCTTCGCAGCGGCGATTAAGATGCCGCTCTCTTCTCGTACCGAATTCGGCGACACCGACCCAATATTTCTGCCTCGTTCATCGGCACATGCAGACGCAAGCATTCTAATGCCGCGGATATCAGATACGGCTCGCTCGCAGACGGACGGGAGCGAATAAAGGATTCCACGCTTATATCCATTCCCTCTAGAAACACTTTTCTCAGCTCTTCCAGCATAATCACCTCATTTCAGTACTTTAGTTAATAAATTAAGAATCTTCATTTCGCAATGTGGCACTTATTGTATCTTATTTACTTGGGTTTGTGCGCTCTGGAAACTGCAAGTAGCCGCACTCCCATGCGCCGAGGCGCGGCAGAAGAAGGCAGGTTTCATTCCCCTGCCGCACTAACGCTAAGGGGACGCGCCCCGCTTCGGGTGTATACCAATAGGCTACGGTATGACCCTCTGGCACGCCACGCAGACGAACCCCAACGGGGTCTTGCCTGTCGATACTCGCGTTTATAATGCCTACCGTCGCAAAGGTTCCGTCTGGGTGCACCCGCGGCACAACGAATGCCCGCACGGGCTGCGCGAAACGAATGGGCAACTTACCGCCGCTCGCCGCGTCACATTGCTGATAATAATTCATGAGTCCCGTCGATGAGACAATTTGCATAACCCGCGTCTCAGGGGCAAAAGATGCGCTCATCCAATCCGAACCCGCCGAACGCACAGGGATCGTCATTGGATCAGGCAATTTACCGAGCGATATACCGTCCGCTGGGGCAATTGGCACCCCGCGACAGGCAACCAACTTGGCTGGCTGATCTCCCGCGACGGAAAACCCGACGGGCTTCGTCCCACGATTCGCGCGTGCATAACCTTTAAGGAAGTCATGTGCTGCGGCGAGTCGCGCGAAGAGCGTGTCCCCATAAAATGCCGCGGTCTCATCCGTGCGCAAATCGGCGATGAACATACTCAAAAAGTCCATCCCAAGCGCCAGATTCTCGAACGCCTCAAGAATGATGCCTTGCGGCGTGCGGCTCGCGAAGGTTCGCGGACAGGTCTCAATCTCTGGGCAAATCGCCTCTAACCAGTCCGCACCCCGAATGCCGCGCACCATCGCCTGCATTTCATAAGCCTTGGCAATCTGTTCGTAAGGGTCCGTATCCCAATAAGCACCACTGCCTGGGCGTAGCCGCACAGGTAAGCCACTTCCCGTATAGAGTCCCTTAGGAATGGCGCTCTGGAGTCCGCCACCATACTGATAACCAAAGACTGTCTTGGGCGACAGGTGATGAACTGCCGCGGCAATTGCCCGCGTGAGGTCGGCATAACCTTCGAGCGAGTAGGCATCCCACCGCGCACGAACTGCCACGTCCGCACGAATTGCCGCGGCGAGTTCTTCACGCGTCCATGCGCGTCCCTCACGACGGACGAATCCCGCGAGGCACTTGTCACAGAAACAACCCGCCAGCGCCTTTGACCAGTGAGAGATCGGCGCACGATTGCGATAAGAGAGGTCGTCATCTACCCACATGGAACCTGGTTGCCACGCGGCATGTAGTTCGGCGACACGCACAAAATAAGTGCGCAACTTCGGGTCACGCGGACAGCCCAAGTGCCGCGCCGCACGCCCTTCGCACGAGACCATCGCTCCCCAGTCTTGTCCAGAGGTATCGCCCGCGGCGAGAATTGAGTCCGAATGACCAATAATCGTCTGAATCTCAATGGAAGGCACAATCCCCATTCGCCGCAAATCTGCCGCCGCCGCGGCACATTGCCGTGCGTGTTCCTCGTGCCAATCGAGTTTGGGGAAGCTTACCCCCGTTGAGAACCACACCTCATCAAAAGCGTGGCTGTTTTGCTCGAGGGCGCGGCGCATACTCGGCCACTTGTCGGGCTGGGTGCACCGAAAGCCGAAACGAAGCGCACTAAAAGGGACTTCGCCCTCAGCCGTCATTCCCAATAGAACCGCGGCGAATGCACCAACAAATAGCTTCATCTTCTTCATTGTCATTCTCTTCTAGTCTAGAGTCTTACTCAAATCAAGTTACCCACAGTATACCATATTTCTGCCGCGGTGTCTACACTAGCCCACGCTCTGCAAGCTCTCGGGCTCTCAGGCGACATAATTATTCAATTGTCAAAGATCAAAGTACAGAGAGTATATTAACCCCTTGTACTGTTTTCGACAGGATTTACAAGATTAACAAGATTCTTTATCTCGCGCAGAGGCGCTGAGACCGCAGAGTCTTTTTATAGCCGTGTAGAAATGTAGAGATGTAGAGCTTTCTACAATTCTACAACTCTACACGGCTAACCCTCTCTGCGAGCTCTGCGGCTCTCGGGTGAG
>CAVCAF010000161.1:0-2934 GCA_963600185.1 Azospirillum sp. 51_20
GCGGCACCAGGTTATTACATGGCGAAACTTATTATTCGTCTCATTCACGGTGTCGCCAATGTGGTGAACGCGAACCCGAAGACGCGCGGGAAACTTTCCGTAGCGTTCTTGCCCGATTATCGCGTTTCGCTCGCGGAAAAGATTATGCCCGCGGCGGATGTATCGGAGCAAATCTCACTCGCGGGCATGGAAGCCTCGGGCACAGGCAACATGAAGTTCATGATGAACGGAGCCCTCACGCTTGGCACCTATGACGGCGCGAATGTCGAGATTAACCAGCAAGTGGGCGACGAGAATATGTTCCTCTTTGGCTTGCGGACGGAGGATGTCGCGCGGCTAAGGTCGACTTATTGTTCGCGCGACTATTATAACGCCGACCCTGAAATTAAGCAGGCGGTGGATATGATTAAGGCGAATGTCTTCTCGCTTCTTGAGCCGGGGCTCTTTGACCCGATTGTGCGCTCGCTTCTTGATTACAACGACTACTACATGCTCTTCGCCGACCTTCGCAGTTATTCGGAGGCGCAAGATCGCGTGGACGCGACTTATCGCGATAGTCGTCAGTGGACAAATCGGGCACTCATCAATATTGCGCGTTCGGGACGCTTCTCTTCAGATCGCGCAATCCTCGAGTACGCGAAGGATATTTGGCACATTAAACCTGTGCAATTTGATTAAGTGCCGCGGCGAGTTGCGTGGGCGAGACGGTGGACGAGAGCGAAAGCCTTAAGAAAGCCGTCTTTGTTCCGTGGGCAACAGCGAAGCGATCGGAGTGGCAGACGATAACGCCTGCCGCTCTATATTTTTGCTCAATCTCAGGTCCATGTCCCGCCGTGCCTTCAAGGGGTAATGTCCGAAAGAGCCGCGTATCATCAGCGAGCGAGGGCACTTTAAAGACTTTATCAAAAATAGCGTTCGCCTCGCGGGCACGTTTTACTTTCGCCGCGAGGATGCGTCCTGCCGCGCCCGAGAGGATAAGTTCACTCATGATTTCCGCGTCAAGCGCACTCGCCTTAATGGAGGTGTGGTGAAGTCCGTCTAGGACGCGTTCTTTGAGGGTGGGCGGCAAAGCGACATAAGTGACGCGCAGACCTGGCGAGATAAAGCGCGTGGAGCCCGCGAAGTAGATGGTATTCGCGGGGAGACGCGAGAAGAAAGTCTGCCGCGTGAGTGCACCTTTATCTAAAGTCGCACTATCCTCAAGTACGAGTAGGTTATGCATTTTGCAAACTTCGGCGAGTTCGGCGCGGCGGTTTTCGCTCATGGTTAGCGTCGTCGGGTTCGCGCACTCAGGCATAAGAAAAATGCCGCGGAGTTTATATTTACGCGCGGCGTTGTCGAGTGCCGCGGGCAACATGCCTTGCGTATCGCCTTCAATGGGCACGAGTTTAATGTGGGCGAGGCGTGCGAGATGGATGAGGTTCGCGTAAGTGAAAGGATCTGTCGCGAGCGTGTCCCCAACAGCGAAGACCGAGAGCAGGGTTGCCGCGAGCGCACTTTGTACACCCGGGAAGACGGCAATTTGGTCGAGCGGCGCGGCAAGACCCAATTGCTCGAGCCACATCTGCCCCGCACGCAAGTGCCGCGGTTGTCCTTCGCGATAATTGTAGTTGAAGAGACTCGGCGCACTCTCGCGAGAAAGAACAGCCTGCGCCGCGGCAACAATTTCCTTTTCGCCGATAGCGGGGAAGGCTTGGACGACACTTAGATTGAGGAGCCCGCTCGTATCCTTTCGTAGGCGCTCATCGCGTGGGTCAGCCACAAAAGTGCCGCGTCCAACAACACCATAGATGAGATTCTTCGCGCGGCAAATATCGTAGGCGTGGGTGAGGGTTGTGAAGTTGAGGTCGAGAAAGTCCGCGAGTTCGCGCTGAGGCGGCAGTTTCGTCCCCACGGGTAAGCGACCTGAGAGGATATCCGCCTCAAGTGCCGCGGCGATTGCGAGATAGAGTGAACGCTTCGGGCTAGGGGCTTCGCCGCGCTTCCAAGGTGGAACCCAACTTAACGGATAATGCTCAAAGGAGTTTACGGGCATAGAAGAAGTCTCCTTTCGCGTCCCTTTAGAGATTGAGGATAAGCCCGACGGTCGCGAAAGCGAGATCGCGCCGCCCACATTCATTGGGACGCGCCTTTACTTGGCGACGCACTGTTGAGTCGGTGTTAGAAAATTGGCTAATGCCAAGATACCCAATTAGATTCTCGGTGAAGCGATATTTGAGCGTGAGGGAAAGCGTTAGGGAGTTTGCGCCTTGATGATAACGCGCAGGCTCGTCTAGCCATTGTCCAAAGCGGCGACGATTCCAACACCGCGGACCACCGTCCATAAAGAATTGAGGGACGATGGAGAAGTCCGCGGGGAGCGCGAACTCACGAAAGATCCCCGCGCGAATACCTGGACAGCAATAGGGGTACTCCATCCAACGGATGAGCGTGAAGAGCGAAAACCACGGCATGGTTAGCGTCTCACGATTAATCCATTCGCGATATGTGCGCCGTGTGCTGTCGCGGTAGCCGAGAAGCTCATCCCATTGGTAGGAGAGTTTTGAATCGAGCGACCAGCCTTCAGCAAACGCCCAAGTGTAGCCATATTGAAGCCAGGGGTCTATCTCGTTAAAGAGTGGGCGACGCGTTGCGGTGTAGTGATGCGAAAGGTCGGTCATACTCCAAAAGCCAATGTTGGCATAGCCGAGAAAGCCGAGTTTGTATCCGACACCCGTATCAAGGTTGAAGACGGGACGCACGGCAACGAGTTTGCCACGTGTCGGGTGCGCCGTCTCAATCTCAGGGTTAACCCAAGCATACGGACGCAACTCCTCGCCGCGCCCCACAAGCGCAACGAGCAACACGGCGACAAGCGCCCCTCTATAATTCTTCTTTCGCAATTGCTTAATAGATAGTATTATAGCAGATATTTAACGCGGACAAAAGCGTTTT
>CAVCAF010000162.1:0-2172 GCA_963600185.1 Azospirillum sp. 51_20
CTGCCGCGGAACCTAACCTCATTACGCGGCACTTGCGCGGCAGTTTAAGTAGAGTTGCTGTCTCACCCTCCCTGAGATACTGTCTCAGGCACCCAGAGATACTGTCTCGGGCACCCAGAGATACTGTCTCAGGCACCCCGAGACAGTGTCTCGCCCACCCCGAGACAGTAACTCAGTTCTCTAGCTCGCGGCGGATGAGAAACTCGAAGTCAACGACGCGCGCGGCAGTTCCACTGGGGTCGTTCAATTCGTCCGTGAGGAGTCCGACGAGCTTCCCGTTTTGGAGGCAACGCGAAGAAACATTCGGGAAAGCAAACGCGGGCATTTCGCCGATAAGTCGTGCGCCGCGGGATGTTGCCTTTTCGGCTAGGATAACGAGTGCGTCGCAAAAAGTATCCGCGAAACCTTGTGAGTCGCCACAGCCAAATACACCGACTTTTTTACCCGAAAGATCGGCATTTCCAAGGAGGTCGAGTCCGCTATACCAATCATCCTGCAACTCGCCGCACCCCCATGTTGAGGAACCTAAAAGGATAACTTCCGCGTCAAATGCAGTAATATCCGCCCCCGCGACATTGATTGCCGTAGTACCAAAATCCTTCGCGAGCCTTTCCGCTAATGCTTGCGTCGTGCCCGTTGTGCTACCATAAATAATATGTATCTTATCCATTTTAAAGTCCTTTCTTCTAAAAACTAACTAATCGTCATTAATCGCTATATAGGGCTTACCACAAAATGAGCAAATACCGCCTTTATGGATAGGTGCACCGCAATTCGGGCAGGCGCGCTCAAGAATTTCCCCACAAAGCGCACAATACTTTCCGCCAACGGGATCCGCCTGGTCAGAATCTGGACGCAAAAGGGTGCGTCCGTCTACTGTATAAGGAATATTTGTCGGACAAGTTGGGTTCGGACAAAAGGCGCGGCGAATTTCTGCCGCGGCAAGTCGCGGCAAAGCTTGGGCGACTTCTAGCCTCTCACTCCCCTTCTCACTAGGCAACTCAATTTTGAACTTCGCGCAAAGCTTAGTAATTACTTCCTCATTAAGCTTGGTTCCGTCGCCCTGTTCAAACATAGAAAGCGCGGACTGCAAGCAGCCAACTTCTTTCGCTAAAACACTCTGCGAAAGCCCTGCCTCGCGGCGGGCTAACTTTACCTTACGGCAAATCTCTGGACTTAGGTCTATCACGGCTATATATTATGGACTTTTTTCGGCGATTTTGCAAGCAGAAGTTATCAACACTATCAACATTCTTATCAACTTACTTACAGTTGTTGATAAATCTGTTGATAATTCATCTTAACTTATTGACATTTGTTGATTCATTGTTGATATCTCTTGATATTTTGGCTTGGACTATCTACTTTAATCTCGCGGAAAGTTGAAGTTATAAGTCTTAAAACATCTTTTAAGGGATCCAACAAGGTTGAAATGAGGCTTAGTATGTCCTTCTAAGGATTTCCGATGGAAGCAAATACTCCTCGCCCTTCTTATAAGAAATACCACATTTATCAAGTTCAGCCATAACCGTTCCCGAAATAATATTATGGTTCTCATTAAAGAACTTCTCAAGTGCCGCGCGCTTCTTGGCTAGATTTCCATTAGGCTCATTCGCTACGAGTACGCCTTCCAAAAGCTGTGCGCGGCGAATTCTGCCTTCTTCTTCCGCCTTATTGCGTGCCTCACGGATAACTTCCAAAACTTGGTCGCGGGTTTCCCCAGGGAAGCGATCGGGCAACTCAACATCCCTATCCAATAAAGCGAGAGCATTTGGATTGCGCTCTTGCAAATCAATTTCCTTCGCTTTTTGTGCGTCAAGTTCCGCGGCTTTTTGTTCTAGCGCGGCATTTGTGGCAGAAAGGCTGGTTTTTGCAGCCTCTAGTGCCACTTTAGCGTCCGTTAGCTCTTTCTTTAGGCTTTCCACCTCGTCTTTAGCCTTTTTTAGAGCGGATTCAACCTCTTGGGTATGCGTCTGCAAACTTTCAAAGTCCGCCGAAAGCGCGGCTTTATCCGCAGCTAATTCTTGGACAACGGCTTGCTGAACCTCCAATTCAGGTGCCTCAACCGCGTCAAATTCGGTTATTTCTTCATTTTCAACGACTTCTTCATCCTTTTCAGGCGAATTGGAAGTCATAAACTCATTAAAATTAAATGGTTTATCATTCATTTAC
>CAVCAF010000162.1:2182-2915 GCA_963600185.1 Azospirillum sp. 51_20
TCACTAAATAGATTATCCTTACTCCTACATCCTTCATAGATGAAGAGCCGGCAATCTATGGGTCCATTGAAAAACGGAACCCGTGCTTTGTAATAAAGATTAATACATTTGGCTAATTCAGGGTTGCCTGTAATAACACTCCCTTGCCAACCTGGACACTTTTCAGCCATAAAAGTACCCATCCGCTCATAAATCGGCGCGAGTTCCTCATATGTGCCAAGACGGATACCATATTCGGGATTAAAGAAAATAGTCCCCTTCTCTTCTGGTATTTGAGTTTCAGCAAAATCACATGCCTTAAACTCAATCATATCAAAAACACCCGCCGCGTGTGCATTTAGTTGCGCATTGCCGATGGCTTCCGGCGAAATGTCGGTTGCTATAATTTTAGGAAATCCTTCTTTTTTCTCCGCTTCTTTCGCATCTAAGAGCATTTCCTTCCAGATTTGCTCAGGGGTTGCACCCGCTTTTTGGCGCGGCGCTATCCGCGGCGCTTTTTCTCCGGGAAGAATACGGGTATAGCCTTTAATGGACTGGAACGCAAAATGTGCCTTAAGGGAACCAGGTGCCTTATTTCGTGCAAGCATTGCTGCTTCTATAGCGGGGGTTCCACTGCCGCACATAGGTGAAACAAAGGGTCTATCCCCCTGCCAATTAAGTGCCATTAAACATGCCGCGGCAAGTGTTTCTTGCATAGGAGCGGAACCAGGTATTTTACGATAACCACGCTTAG
>CAVCAF010000163.1:0-2886 GCA_963600185.1 Azospirillum sp. 51_20
CAAGCGAGTACATTTCGCTTGCTTCCGCGAGGGTAACATTATTCGCCTTGAGGTAATTTACCCAATCCTTCTGGGCGGAAGGTGAATAGTCGCCATGCATATCATACCAAGGCTGGTGCATGAGTTCCCCCGCGGGGTGCATATACCCACCAACATGAGGATTATTGTTCTTCTTAATCGCCTCGTACGACTTGCGCCCAATGTAGCCCCAAATATCCTCATTAAACCAACTAATATGCGGCTGGTGGGCGGTTTCATACCGAAGCCATCCGTTCACCATCCATGGCGCAGGCTGTTCCATATATTCCCCGAAGCGGCGACTCATCCAATCATAGCCATTGCAGGGCATGTAGAAACGGAACGAGTACGGAATGCCGAGTTCTTCAGCATAGCGCGTTTTCCACCGCACTCCCGAGCACGCCTCGATTCCGTCGGAGTCATCCTGCTCCTCGAGTTGAAGCCACGCGTCAAAGTGCATATTATTCATTTGACGATGAAAGTCGTAGTCCTCACGCGGATCGAGTTGTTTCTTGCGGTCTTTGCTGGCATTATACATCCAGTCATGGAAGCGCTCAAGCCCTCCCATACCGTAAGTACCCCACCCAAAACGGTGCATCCACGCGGGGCAGGTCGCCTTTTCAACGAGGGCATTCGCGAGATCAGGCTCAGTCGCCGCCATCCAATCGCGGATAGTTGCCGCGTCCGCGGCAGAAATAATGCGTGTTGTAGCCCCTTGCCGCGCAATAGCGAAAGCGCCGCCAGGCACTGTAAAGATGCCCTTCTCAAAGGTTACCCCCGCACCGCGCCCAAGATCGTAAAGGAACTTACCCGCAACTGTTTCGGCATTAGAAGAGGAAGTTGCCGCGAAAATAGTCTCCGATACCCTCCGCGAACCTGCCGCGTAAGTTACCTGTTTAACTTCGCAGGCACCAAAACCTCTTAAGGTCGGGGTAGAACCCGCCTCAAAGGTTGTCGCGGTTTTCCACTTCTCCTCCCCCGCACAGGCGGTGAGCACTTGGCAGGAAAGCAAAACCGCCACCCCTAGTGCACAATGTCGACTCAATTTATGCATTATTCTTTTACCTTTCTTGGTTTATTATACTGAATATTCATTTGAAATACAAGGCGTTACCTTACGCTTATGCAAAGCCCCTGAGATCCTATACGGAGGCTCAGTTCACGGCGGTCAGCGCTAAACTTAACGCGCGAACCCTGACGCACACTTTCTGCCGCGGCATTCATCTTCGCGGAAAGCTCATCCGAAATAACGAGGCGGTTCGCGGCATAATTTGACCCCGTATAGGCGATAAGTGGAACATTCTTTAGTCCCTCTTTACTCACCGCCGAGAAGTCAAACACAAAGTCGGTATCATCATGGAAATAAAGGGGGGCGTTATTCGACTCAACAGGTGCACTCTCATAGCCTCTCTCGGGGACTTTAAATACAAAAGCGCACTGATTTGTAAAGACGCCGCCATTCCCGCCAGCCATCTTAAACTTAGCCTTAGAGCCAATAAATGTGAACCGCGACCCACCGTCTGTCTCTGGGTCATTATTGTTATTCGGATAAAACCCGTTGCCGACCCGCAATGTACCATTCGACAAGATAATCTCGGAGTTTGAACCCGACATTAGAAGCTTATCGCACGCCATTGAAGTATCAGTACCGACCCAGAGGCAGTTGCCCGAGTTGCCCGAATACCCAATACTAAGGGTGTTTATCGTTGAACCATTCTCCGTTAAGGGGCATCCATCAATACGGATGAGGTTATTAGAGCCTTTCGCGTTGCCATTACCAATTCGGACATTCCCATTCACCGTAAGTGACGCGCCATCCGTCACCTCGAAGTGGTTACCATGCGACCCATCTTGCCCGACAAGAATAGCGTCGCCGCCATTACCAATGGAGACGGTTGCTTTGCCACGGGCAATAAAGGCATTATCGAAACCCGGATACAGTACGCCGCAAGTTAGGGTGTTTTCACACTTTAAGGTGCCGCCCTCCAATACCTCAAAGACATTTGAGGCAACAATACTCTTTAAATACTCTTCAAAAGCCCTATCATCCCAATGCCGCGCCGCCATTTGCACATTGGTAGCGACGAGAGTCGCACCGTCATCTACCGTAACGCGATTCCAAAGCGAAGTTACACAAGAATCACCATATTGCTTAGACTGTCCACCCGCCGAGATGGAATGGGAATAGGCGACAGCATGATCGGTAAAGTGGATTCGGTTAAAAGAGCCATGTTGTCCAGCAACGAGGGGGCGATCCGAATTCGCATAGCAGTTTGAAAAAGTCGTCCCTGCCCCCGCGACATATAAGACATTCGAGTTAGAATACCCGTCTCCCACCGAGAAACGATTCTGCCACCCCGCGCCATATTGATAAATAGGATCCGCTAAGAAGTGGGCGCCGCCAATGACATCCATGCGGTTTTGATGATTGATTTTGCCGTTTCCGCTGCGTCCAATGTAGAATGTCTCACGGAAGGCATCCTTGGGGGACATAATTAATGTCGCGTTAGAAATGCAAAGATAAGACTCGCCCCCTTCACAATATCCGCCATTACCGCCTCCACCAAGGGCGAGGTCGGTTACATTAGAAACAACGGCACCATCCGTAATATACGCCTGCGACTTAGTACCCTGTCCGCCAATATTAAACTCATCAAAATTGACATCCAATACCGCGCCTTTACCGTCAATATAAACACGGCAACCACCGCCGCGGCTACAAAGAGCACCGCGCATCTTGCCGCCCGGTTCAATAAAGAGGTTCTTCGGACCATTATCCTGAAAGGTAATATTGCCAATAAAAGCGCCTGTATCCTTAATTCTAAGCGTATATCCAGGATTTGTGCTCCAAATGACTAGGTTTTGCAC
>CAVCAF010000164.1:0-2863 GCA_963600185.1 Azospirillum sp. 51_20
TTTGAAGAAATGCTTTCGCTTTATGCCATTGCCGATGTATATGTTCATGGAGGCGAAGAGCCCGCGTCAACAGCATTGGTAATTGGCGCAATAGCGGGGTTGCCGCTAATTTCAAGTAATGCGGTTGGATGTTCTGCAGATGTACTTAGTGATGGTAAAAGTGGGATTGTAGTTGATGATTATCTGAATGTTGATTCTTGGGCTTGTGCATTTCAACGGTTAGATGCTGTTCGTTTAAAGTGGGAATCGTATGGTTTAGAAGCGAGACATTTTGCTGAAAAATTAAGCGCTCCAATTGCAGCAAGGAGGCTAATTGAGGTGATTGCTTCAATTGGGAATCTAAAAGCATCAGAGAATGCTAATTAAGGGTGTAAGAATGAGGTTTGTGTTTTATACAAGTATTATTTCTCCACATCAATTACCGCTGGCTCGAGAGCTTATTAAGCAGTTGGGTGTTGAAAATTATAGATATGTTTATCTTTATGAGGTAGACAATGAGCGGATAAATCTTGGGTGGGGTGACAAGAAAGATAGAAAATGGTGCGTCTCGGCAACTTCAATGAAAGGGCGTGAATGCTTGGAGAGTGCCCAATTCTTGTTAAGTGCTATTCGGGATGTTGACCTTATGAAGCGGCGCTCTTTAAGAGGGTTGCGAACTGCTTATACAAGCGAGCGATGGTTTAAGCCTCCTGCAGGCATTTTAAGGCTCTTCTTTCCTAGTTATTTATGCACGGCATGGCGATTTGTTCGACTTGTAAAGTCGGGGTTTGTGATATGCCTCCCTATTGGAGTATGGGCGGCGCGAGATATGGCGCGGCTATTTGGATTGTTTTCGGGTGATTGGCGGTGCCTGTTTCGCGCTCCGCGGGTGAAATTTGATTCTGAACCTATGGGAGAGGTCTCGGATTATCCGTGGATGAGAATGTGGGGCTATTTTGTAGAGCCTTCGGTTGCAAAATCAATTCCAGCGCAAGAGACGGACGAACCCATAACACGTGTGTTATGGGTCGGGCGTCTCTTGCGCTTGAAGAGAGTTGACACTCTCTTCAAGGCGATATATGTTGCTAATGAAAGACATCCGACTACGCTAACTATAGTTGGGACTGGCGATGAAGTGTCCCATTTGAAAAGATTGGATGATAAATTAGCGCGTAAATATCGCGTGTCATCTTTGGTTTCTTGGCATGCGCCTGTGCCGATTGGAGAAGTGCGCGTACTTATGCGTTCTCATAATGTATATGTGCTTTCAAGTAATGGACATGAAGGCTGGGGGGCTGTTGTTAGCGAGGCTCTTGAAGAGAACATGGAGGTCTTTGGTACATATGAAGCTGGCAGTTCGGCGACGATATTGCCTAGAGAGAATCTTTTTTATGCTGGTGATTGGCGTATGCTTGGCAAGTTATTAATACGCTTTGGATCTTTGAGAAAGCATTATTGTCATGGTGTTGGCAAGTGGAATGCTAAAGTAGCGGCAGAGAGGCTTATAGCCTATATGGAAAGGAAAAAGAGATTATAGTATGAAAAGGCGGACTAAATGAAGATCTTGCATGTAGTAGAAGGGTTAGAAAAAGCGAGCGGGGTGACTACATTTGTTGAGAATGTGGTTGCCGAATTGCGTGCGCTAGGTCACGAGGTTGATGTTGTAACGAAGGATGGCTGTTGTGGGAATAGTACGGAAATCGTGGCGAAGTATGACATTGTCCATATTCATGGTCTTTGGGTTCCATGGTTACATATGTGGGCAAAGGCGACGCGGAAGACAGGTGTTAAGTTAGTTTGGAGTCCGCATGGTGCACTGACTCCGTGGGCATTGCGCTACAAGGGCTTCAAGAAGAAGATAGTCTGGCTTCTTTATCAGAAACGCGATTTGCAAAGTGCCGACATCATTCATGTCACTGTGTTGAGTGAGGAAGAGGATGTTCGCCGCGTAGGATTAAAAAATACAATAATTGTTGCGCCGTTGGGTGTAAGGATGAATGGGAAATTGCAAAGTAAAAATGAAGAACTAGGGGGGGGGGGGGGGGGGGGGCGTGTGGTATACCCTTCTCTTCGTCAGCCGCGTCCACCGAAAGAAGGGACTTGCGAATCTCATCAAGGCTTGGGGGTGGCTTATGAATAAGCTACTCTTTACAGGGCGCATTGCTCCAATTAAAGCATTGCCGAACCTTGTTGAAGCGATGGGAAGTTCAGAAGGTTGGCGACTGCGGATTGTTGGTCCAGACAAAGACGGTTGTCATACGGCGGAGTTGAAGGCATTGGCAGAGAAGATGGGAGTTGCGGATAGAATAGATTTTGTGGGGCCGAAATACGACATGGAATTGGAGCAGGAATATCTAAATGCGGACTGTTTCATTCTCCCGAGTTTTTCGGAGAACTTCGGGAGCGTGGTCGTCGAAGCGATGGCGGCGGGACTTCCTGTAATCGCTAGTAGAGGAACGCCATGGCAGGAGTTGGAAGAGCGAAAGTGCGGCTGGTGGGTGGAAAACGACCCTGAGACGCTGGCTCGGACGATTTTTGAGATGATGTCCCTTTCTGTGGCAGAACGCCGCGCAATGGGTGCGCGCGGGCGACAACTCGTAGAGGAGAAGTATCAATGGTCTGTAATAGGGAAGAAAATTGCGGCGGCATATGAAGACATCTTAGGTCGAGTTGCAAATACAAAGTAATAAAGGAGGGAAATATGGTAAAACCATCTCTTACCGTGTTATTCATAACTAAAAATGAAGAATATCATATTGGGTCTGCAATTGATAATATTAAAGATATTGCCGAGGCAGTTTTCGTTGTTGATTCGGGCAGTATCGATAAAACTGTTTCAATAGCCGGGTCAAAAGGTGCAACAGTCGTCTATCACAAGTTTAAG
>CAVCAF010000165.1:0-2839 GCA_963600185.1 Azospirillum sp. 51_20
TTAGGCTCTCGACACAACGCCACTTGGCGACAAAGTCGCCCAAAACGCCGCGAAAAGCCCGCGTGATCTCATTAGCAACGAGCGTACCATCAGGCGTAATCGCCGAAAACGCCGCCAACCCAGCGAGCCGCTTCAGCGTGACCATGTAGAACAAAGGCCGCGTATAATCAAACCCGACAAGGCGCATACGACTACTCTACAGCCTCCCCGAGCAAATGCTCCACCTTCGCCAAAACATCATTAATACGCAAATCAAGTTTGCCGCGCTCTTCCCTATACTTCGCAATCAACTTGCGCGGCGGCAGAATTTCCTCTTTCTTATTCGGGTAACCGCAAAGATCGAGATTGTAATTGTTCGCGGCGATTTCCGCAATCATATAACACCGCGCCTTATCCGCGCCATCTTCCTCAATCGCCTGGCGGTCATTCCACCACTCCACAACCGCCGCGAAGTTCTCGCGTTTCATCGGTTTTGTCTTCGAGAAATGCTTGATGCCCTCGGGCATATCGAGACGATAGAACCATGTCTTCTTCGTCGGTTCGCCCTTCTCAAAGAAGAGAATGTTCGTCGTAATCGATGTGTAGGGCGAGAAGACGGAAGCGGGAAGCCTCACGATTGTATGCAAATTGCACTGCTTCATCAACTTCTCCTTGATGTTCCGCTTTACCCCGCCGCCAAACAGAAAGCCGTCGGGCAAAACGACCGCCGCGCGACCGTGCGCCCTGAGACGGTAAAGAATAACGCTCATGAACAAATCAGCCGTCTCGCTTGAGCGCAAATCAGCCGGGAAGTTCATCTTAACGCCTTCCTTTTCGCCGCCGCCATAGGGCGGATTCATCAGAATGACATCAAACTTTTCCGTATCACCATAACTGCGCACATCGCGCTCCAACGAGTTCCCATGCACGAGGTCGGGATTGTCAATATCGTGCAATAGCAGATTGGTGACCCCAAGCAAATACGGCAAAGGCTTCTTCTCGATTCCGTGCAGGCTCGCGTTAAGAACTTCCCGATCGGCGACGGTCTTGACGCTCTTCTCAAGTTCCTTGAGAGCCGAGACGAGAAAGCCGCCCGTCCCCGCCGCGAAGTCCGCCACGCGCTCGCCCAGCGTCGGCTTTATCATCTGAACCATAAAGTCTGTCACCGCACGCGGCGTATAAAATTCGCCCGCGCTTCCCGCGGACTGTAGCCCGCGCAGTATTTCCTCGTAAATCTCCCCGAAGGCGTGGCGGTCGGCATATTCCCCGAAGTCGATCGCGTCGATGACATTCACCACCTGCCGCAGGAGGATGCCGTCTTTCATGTAGTTGTTCTCGTCCTGAAAGACGTCATGGACAATCGCCTTGCGGACGGGCGTTTTCTCATCCACGGACAACTTCTTCAGCGTCGGGAAAAGGCGATTGTTCACAAGCTCAAGCAATGCCTCGCCTGTCAGAGCCTTGCCATCTCTATTATCCACCGCCCAATTTCGCCAGCGGAGTTCCTCGGGAATTATTGAATGATAATCGGGTTCATTAAACTCCCAAACTCTTTCTTTCTCATCATAAATCTTTAGAAAAAGCATCCATGTCATCTGCTCGATGCGCTGTGCATCGCCATTGATGCCCGCGTCACCGCGCATAATATCCCGAATGCTCTTAACGAATGTTCCAAGTGCCATTAGCTTTCATCTTTCTTGAGCCACCTTCTCAGGCGGCTGTATCATTATAAAGTTCATGTTGTAGAAGGTTCATCGCCTTAAGCAATTCTTCTTTACCCCCGAAGCGCGCCGCAATCTTCTGAACCGACCCGAAACGCACACGAAATGGGTCAACGGAAAAGATATTCGTATCGCCTAAATCTGCCGCGCCCGTCTCGCCATACTTATCAAGGAGCGCATAGAGGACTTCTCGTGCCGCCGCACCATACTTACTAAGCGCGGCAGATTTCTTCGCGCGCTTAATGCGTTCTGCGCGCGTCAGTGGAGCACAACCAAACGCAACATGGCAAATCAAATCAAAGTTGTCTATTGTCTTAACCTTGTCACCCAACAAATCGCGCAACCCTTCCAAAGAGAGGTTCTTCTCTCGAAGCAGATCAAAGATTTCACGCTTATGAGGCTGCGAATTCCAGAAAGCACGAAACTGCTCAATCGTATTCCATTCGCGGCGGAGACCTTCTTGATAAGTCGCGATGCCTTCAATCATCAATTTACCATCTTTGCCATAAAACTGCGTTATCTCATCAATCACCGCCACCTTCGCTCCTTCCACGACTGGAACGGCTGGCTTGGGCGGAGGCGGCGGGGGAGGGGGAGGTGTCGGTGAAGGAGAGAAAGAAACATCGTCACCGCCCTCCAACTTCTCGCAAATGCAAGGGAACCGACCGCACTTCAAGCAAGGGGCTTCCTCAACCAATTCAAACGGCTCAGAATCAAACTCCTTATCCGCAAAAAGTCGTGTCACATTGCGGAAGTCCATAATCGTGAAATAACGCTTTCCGTCGTCCCAACGTAGGCGCGAACCGCGTCCGATAATCTGCTTAAACTCTGTCATTGAGCGAATATTCGCGTCAAGGACGATAAGCTTACACATCTTGCAGTCCACGCCCGTTGAAAGAAGTTTCGAGGTCGTCGCAATTACAGGATAAACCTCATTCACATCAATGAAATTGTCAAGTTGATCGATTCCGTCTGGGTCATTCCCCGTAATGCGCATCACATAGCGCGAATTCTCTCGCGATTCCTCAGGATTCAGATTATTCAGCAGTTCACGCATACGAGCGGCATGTTCAACACCCACGCAAAAGACAATAGTCTTTGAATGAGGACCGTTCTCCTTCAACCACTGTGTAATGCGC
>CAVCAF010000166.1:0-2824 GCA_963600185.1 Azospirillum sp. 51_20
ATTGGGCGGCGGCAAAGAACTGGCTTGTACCGTGGACGGACGGGAAGCGGGTAGTCATTCGTGACTTTAAGGGCAACGACCTTTTGGAACTCGCCAAGGTCAGCCTCGCCTTCCCGTGTTATGACGCGGTGAAAGACCGCTATGGACAGTACCATGCGAAGGTGAAGTCCGCCGTCCAGCTTGACCCACTCATTGTGCGTGTAGACTACGCGATTCATAATGACGCGATCAAGGAGCACTATGCGCTCATTATTGCGGAAGGCGGTCCGCGTCTTAGGCTCGAAAATCGTGTCGTCGTTAAGTCAAGTGCCGCGCTTGGCACGGTTTCACAAGGGGCGGTCTGCCGAAATACGGTTATGCTGATACCTAGCGGGGAGTGTGCGCTTACGGACTCTTTCTGCCGCGGTGGTGTGTGGCGGAAGCCCGCGCAAGGCGAATCGTATGAGGCGGGTGGCGCGAAGCTCGTCCCCTATAGTGTACCCGAGGGTGCACTCTACCTTTGGTATGATAGCATTGGGGCGTTCCGTAAGAAACCTCATAATGAACCCTGCCTTAGATATCAGTCGAGTAATGTCGCGGAAGCTTTGCGCGACGCGGCAGTTACGGCGGAAAATGCGAAGGGTGTGATTATGCCCGCGACAGGTGAACTTTTTGAGCGCGAACATGGTGCGGCGAAAGAAAAAGAGGTGACACCTCTCGCGGTTGCCACGACTGAGGATGAGAAGGCGTATTCGAATATTATCAATATGTATCTCCTGCCTTGGAAGGACGCGGCATTTGTCGCTTCCGCCATGCAGACAGGTGCCGCGCTTGCCGCTACGGTGACGACAGGTAAGGACTTTAACCTCTTTGATTCGTCTAAGGAGCGTGCCGCGTTTGACGTCACGATGATGAACCCGAGGAATGCGTCCACTGAAGTGAAGTGCCGCGTTATTGCCCGTAATTACGATGGCAAGGCGGAAGTTGACGACGCTTTCAAGGTGAAACTCCAGCCCTATGGCATTACGAGCCGCCATTTTACGCTCCCGAAACGCACACGTGATTATTGGTTTGTGAATGCCGAATTTGATGATGGTACGACAAACTCTTTCGTAAGAGCCGACATCGCGGCACTTGAACCTTATAAATATAAGTCGCTTGATACGAGCATTATGGGCATTGCCGCCAACTTTGAGATTCCGTCGGCGGAGGCTTGTGATAGGCTCTTAACGCGTATGGGAGCGCGGTGGATTCGCTCCTCGGTTGGAACTGAGACTGAGAAGTATGCGCTAAAGAATCGCCGCGGCATTCTTTCGTTCCATCTCGACCACCGGGCGACGAACGAGGCGCAGCGTATCGCCTTCGCGAAGGAGAAGCTAAAGGAAGCCGTCGCACGCGATTGCCCTATCGTCGAAATTGGCAATGAGCTGAACTTTGGCGCGAAGGGGGATGAGGTACGGAAGCGTTGCGAAGGTTATCGCGACTGGCTCAAAGCGTTTTACGATGCCCGCGCTGAATTGAAACTTGAGAACAAAGTCAAAATCTCCACCTTCGGTTTCGCGGGTTGCATTGACGGCGGCACATTCTACAAGGCGATGGATAAAGCGGGTTGCTGGGATTATTGCGATATCCTCTCGCTCCACCCTGGTCGCCTCAACCAGACTCCCGACAATCCTGGCCCCGATTGGCAGTGGAATTACCGTTCGCAGATACAGTCAACTAAGGGCTTCATGAGGTCAATTCGTGAGAAGCATCCGCTTGACCTTATCTTAACCGAGGTCTACGCCCGAACGCCGCCGAATAAGAACGATTCGGACTCCACGCGTTCCGCGACGGAAAGCATTATCCTCTCTTGTGCGCTCGCGAAGGTTGAGGGAGCACTGGCACTTAACTGGTATCAAATGCATGATTCTGTCCATTCAAATATTGGGGCTATAAATGAGTTTAATACCGAGTATCACTATGGGCTTCTCCGCCGCGACGGTACAGTAAAGCCTTCCCTGCTCGCCTTTTGCACAATTTCGGAAGCGTTGGATGGCGCGGAGTTCGACCGCTCGGTGAACTATGAGGACGACCGAAGGGCGTGGTTCTTTAAAACACCGCGCGGCGAAATGGCGATTATTTACGACCGTAAGGACGGATATTATCCGTATGACGGCATGTTTACGGGGCGTCCTTTCTCTGGACATCTTGAGCCGTGGCTTGATCATTGGAAGAGCCATACGGAATACCGTTTTGAAGCACCGAAGGGCTTTGTTGTCGTGCGCGACACGATTGGGCGTACCCGCAAGATCAAGGCGGACGCGAAAGGTTATGTCACGCTTACTTTGAGCGGTGCGCCGCTGATTGTCTACGGGCTCGGTGCACCCGCTCCCGCCGTCAATTCGCGCCCAGTAGCCGACTGGGGCCTGGTTTCGGCGGAGGGCGCGATGGCGACGGAAGCCGTCAAGTTCCGCGAAATCGGCGGCGACTTCGCTTTCGATACAAAACTCGGCGAGGGCTTCGCCGAATACGACTACTTCCCGTTGCCAGAATCCCCGCGTTCGGAGACGGAGGCTGCCGCCGAGATGAAGGCACTCCATGCGAAGGGAGTTCATCGACTCATCGTCCCAGTGACGGTCTCGCCGAAGGGCGCGAACTGGAATGCGAAGAAGGAGGACGGCAAGCGACAGGGACTTGCTCTCGCGGAACGGCTGAAGCCGTATGCGGCGGCGCATAAGGCGAATCCCTCTTCAACACCCGAGATTTGGGTTCAGCCGCGGGGCGATAAGTGGGCGGCAATGTACAACGGCGTGAAGGAACTTGCCGATGGCGTGGCGTTCCATTGGGATAGTTTCCCGTGGGC
>CAVCAF010000167.1:0-2813 GCA_963600185.1 Azospirillum sp. 51_20
TGTGTGCTTCGGTACGACTTATTCCGCGTCGTTCTTATCCGTTTCAATTATCTGCGAGATAAAGTCGTTTGCCCAAGCTATTGCCTCTTCTAAATTGCGCGGCGCGGCACTCTTTTTGTTTGCTTCTGTGTATAGGAGTTCCCAATCTGCTCCTTTTGTGACTTTGGGCGGCCAGGCTTGCAACCGTCTAAATGCGAAGAATCGTCGACAGATTCTTGCAACTTCCTTCAAGTCTATATTTGTATGCTCTACTATCAATTGTAAATCAATCAAATCATGGGCGCGGTGGGAGTTCGGCTCGGTAAGTCCATGCAATTTCTGCGCGACCTGATATTCACACTTCATTAAGGGCACCCTATCCGGGACAGGGAATCCAAGGCGTGTGAAAATAGTGCTAACTTCATCCGACAAGAAGAACTCTTTTGTATCCGCGTCACCTACTTCATTAAAACCGACTTCTAAATCTACAGTGCACCAAGATTGTCCATTATAGGAGAGGCGAATAGCATACGGTTGCATAACATACGCACTAGGCACATTGCGTGGATGTGCTGGCGGTCTTTTTACAATAACACCCGTAAAACCTTGCCATCCTTCCTTTAATCGCGCGGCAAGTTGCGAAATAAAACCCTCTATTTCACCCGCGCACGCCGTATCAAGATCCATTGTAGCACGCGTATGGCTTAGTCCGTAACGCAATTTTAGTCCACTACCGCCTTTAACAACGCCGCCTGTTAACATCTGTCCTACGAGCGCATTCGCCATAATACTGCGCACTTCAATGGACTTCTCATAATTCCCAAAGAGGCGTTCTATTGCCTTATCTAGATTTACGCGTGAATTAGGGCGTGAGGTCATTCTTGTATAGCTCCCGTATTAAGTCTTGTGCCTTCTTATCATCTATAAATTCGTTTTTTCTTGCGACTTCAACAGCCTCTAAAAGCCGCGGAAGCATTATTATATGTTGACTGGCAAGAATCGCGGACGGCACATTTTGGGCGACAATGCCCTCAATATTATCTAAGGAAGTTTGTGCTTGTCTATCTTTTACCGTGATTCCCTCTACGGGTCTACTCCTAAATCGTTCGGGTGTCGCAACATAAATTGTCGCGGGATCCGTTGGACATAAATGCCTAAGCGCAAGAACAGACGGTCCCCAAAGATAAGCATTTTCACCACATTTGGCGATCGCGCAGGCATACGCGTCAAGCCCCTCCTTAGAAGGGACGTATTTATCAATGCGGTAAAGTCCGTAGGCTAAGCGTTCTAATTTACCCCTTTCGGCAAGACGCAAAAGGGCAACATTAGAAACCCCAATCCTTTTTGCTTGGGAGGTTCTAAATAAGCCATAATTGCCTATAGCCTCTTCATATACTTTCTCATACGCCGTCATGAACACTATTATACCATATTTGGTCGGTTTGTGTCCATAGGAAACTCTCTCTCTGCCACAAACAGACCATTTTCGGTCGGTTTGTGGAAAGATTAAGTATTGTTGAGATAACGCGCGCGCTTACTTAGAGCCTTTAATCTCGTCCCAAATGGCTTTTTGGACATCATTTGTAGGCGCGGGAGCCCAACCTTCACGGCAAGCGCGGCGGAATGGTGGTTAAGTGACAGAGTTGGGGAAATCTGTCTCTTAATTTTGTCTTAGTGACAGCCGTGTCACTTAATTGAGACTGTTATAAATTAGAAATTAGGCAAGAGACTACTGTAAATACGGACGCGCTCAAGTAGAAACAAGGGAGCGAGAATGCCGCGGCAAGGAAAAGTGTCCCGACACTTTTGCAAAACCGTCGGGACGCTTTTTAAAAACCGTCGGGACACTTTTTTGAAACTGTCGGGACGCTTTTCCTTAATACTACTTAAGCGCGTCCCTTTTCTTAGGGACTCTTACCCAAAAAGTTCCTTACTCGCTACCAAGTTTTGGCTTGGACGCTATACTTTTTACTTTGGGAAGATTATTTCTTCGAGGCGGACGAGGTTGCGTCCTTTGAACTCGTAGCAGATGAAGTGGACGGGCGTTCCGCCTGCGAGCGCGGCAAGATTGGGATCTGCCGCGTAAAGCTTTAATTGCGCGAGGGCTTCCTCATGTTTTGCCGCGATTTCGCTATCGGGTGCGTCCGCCTTCGAGTGCTTCATCTCGATGATGTAACTCTGTTCGGGAATTGAGTTCTCTGGGAGCATGCGATTCGGGAAGAGTGCGTAATCGGAGAATCCGCAGGGATGCGAGAGTTCAGGTTTCACCATGTAGACACTCTTCATGGTGAGATAGGCACGGAGGTATCCGTTTATGCGTGCTTCTCCATAGAGTCCGTCCCGCGGCGAACCATTGTCGCGATACTTCTCAGCAAGATAAGTCAAAAACTCGCGCCATTCGCCGTCCCATGCGAAGGCGTTGAACTTCGCCGTAAACTCGCTCGTATCTATGGCATTCGGACGCTTCGCGTATTCCGAGCGCATATACTCAAAGATTTGCCGACGGACGCACTCATTCGGCACGCGAAATTGCAAATCGCCGCGCACAATGCGTCCCATTGTGACGATTCCGTAATAATAGTAAAGCGACTTGAAGTTCGCCGCGTCAATTATCTGTTCAATGGGGAAACTGTCCACTAGGTCAAAGGTGACTTCTCCCTTATCGGCGAGTTCTTCGGTAAGCGGCAACACGCCCGATACGGTTTCGGCATGGCGTTGCGCGGCAAGAATCATATTCAACTTGCCCCAATCGCTACGGATATTATTATCAATCAAACTTTCAGGCGGCACTCCCGAAGCAACAAGTTCAGCGAGATAATAAAGCACCATGTCAC
>CAVCAF010000168.1:0-2805 GCA_963600185.1 Azospirillum sp. 51_20
CATTTATAAAGTTGTAATTCTCTTTAATTTCCAACTGCCAGTTTTCAAAGAACAATGTTGCTACCCTCAATCGGGCGAACGAGTGCATATTATAGCATATTTGACCGCGCCGACGCAAGGAGAAAGTTGCATTTTCCGAAAATAATTCGCTATCTTATTGAAATGCACTGTAAAAGCACCTTTTTGAACACTTCATTTTACCGCAAACGCGGCACCTTAGGCGACAAACATTCCCCTTCTCTACTTCTGCTCAGAGGTTTTGAACTTCTCAGGGACTTTCCCAGCCTTCCACGGCCAATAAAGCGGACGATACCAGATGCCTTTCTTGCTGAGGAACTTCCAGCCAAGACCATACCCTGCGCCGATAAAGGGCGCGGCGCTATAAATGCGATCCTTTTCCGCGTCAATCATATAGAAATCCCTATCAAAGATTGGCCTAAGCGAGGCTTCGCCCGCAATATCGAATGATAGAAGCGATGCGTTTAGCATCGGATTACCTGTCTTCTCTACTACATAAAACCCAACAGGACCGCCCTTCTTGCGCGGCAGAGCGCAGAGCCCAACCGTCTGAAGCGACAACACATTCGTATAGGAGCCGTCTGGCTTTTGCTGAAAGAAGTCATACCAATACCCTTTCGCCCCCACGCTACACGCTTCAACGACAAGATCGACTCGCTTATCGCCCGTGAAGTCGCACTCCAGAACCTGCAATTGGTTCGTATCCGCACCATCAGAAGCATAAGACTCTAAAGCCATCGCCGAGGGGCGTGCCGCAGGGGGCAACTCATCCACGCGCTTAAAGGTGCCCACGATGCCCACCTCGCGATAGACCTCGCCAATCCCCGTATCATTGGCGTGCTCTGGATACCAATTAATAAACCGCCATAAGTCCATATAAGGGGATACTTCGTACCCCTTATGTTTTAGATAGGGCTCCGAGAAAGTGATCATTCCACTCCAATCATCATAAATATACTCGCCTGCTGGCTCACGAGCGAAGTCCATATATTCCTTAAATAGTTGCGTGAGCTTTTCTTCTGGTAAAGTTCCAGCCCCACGGATTTGTGCAAGCAAGGGCTCAATTCCTCTTTTAAAATTGTTATAGCGCAAGATACCCGCCCGCATTACCCAAGCATTCTCACCTAAATAAGTCATGTCTGCTGGAATCAACACAGGACGAATGCCCACCGCGGTACTATAGAAATATTTAGGCACGGCGGCATAATCTATCGCAAAATCAATCCTCCCTTCCAAACCTGGTGCCTCAGCAGAATCACTAAATGTCGTCAAAACACCATGTTTTATAGCCGCCGAAAACAGGAATGTCCCAACAGCGCCGCGGAACTTGGCCTTACCATCTAAACACCGCGCCGCATGCGCCCATTCAACTATTGTTGGCAAAGAAAGTATGTACCCCTTGGGCAACTGGTCACGATACTTTTTATTAAAGGCATTACAAAAGTAGAATGCCTGGATCCACATCATATTTGCCGCGGGCGCATTTGCATCAAGTTCTTCTATGGGCGCATCAGCCATAACGGACGCATATTCACCTTCGGTCACAGGACGCTCGGCAATCCAATAGCGCGGCAAAGTTACACTTTCCACTTTTTCACGGTCTTCACCCGTGTTCATAAAAGTAAGCGGCAACTTACTCTCTCCCTTGACTTCTAAGAACCGCAATTCAAGGTTCTTATCACGGATAACTAGCGCTGTCTCATTAGAGACCGTCTCGCCATATGCCACCAAGCCCATGCCGACAACCGCGGCACATGCTATTTGTACTATTCTATTTTTCATTTTTAGTTTACTCCTAATTGTTAGATTGATTAACATTGATTACTGCACTTGAACTATCCTGCTTAGAATCCAAACTGAGCCTTCCGCTCAGCTTCTTGTGCTTTCTGATTCGCCGCATTAGCAGAAGCTTCCGCTTCCATAGCACGCCCTTCCGCCTCAGCCGCACGGGAGTTCGCCGCCCACGCCGACAGTTGTGCTGACCAAGCCGCATTCTCCGCCGCCGTTGCGCGCGCTTCCGCTTTCCGCGCCCGCTGAAGAGCTTGGGCTGTACGAGCCGAATCGGGGTGCGCTTTCAAAAATGCCGCGTAATAATTCTGCTTAACCGCTATTATATCATCAAAGGCTTCTATGCACAAAAGATGGATGTGCTCTATTTGTCGACAAAGTTCTTGCGCCGCGTTCACCGCCTTCGCATTTTGGCGATCGCCAATATCGCGCCAATAACCCATTTGCATTAATTTCTTGTACTCAGCGGACATTTCTTGGAACCTACGCTCTTTTAATCCCAAACTGGCACTCTGACAATAGGCATAAAACACATTCTCCCGCAAAGCCGAGACAACTTTCATCACATTATCCTGACGATTCTTCTTTTGGCGATCAATCAATAAGTTTGTTTTCGGAACCTTCTTTAGATAAAATCTTGATTCATAGCCCATATTATCCGTCACCCATTGTTGACTACGACTTATAATATCTTGCGTAATTAGAGGTTGCCCTCCTAATTCATCCAATTCCTTGCACCTTTTTCGCCTATTCTCACTATCTGAAAAAATATCGCAATTCCGCTTACAACTCATTTCTATTTGTGGTAATAATACGGCGGTCATCTGTTTTACTGCACCATCAATCGACATATCCCCATAACTAGAGTATGCCGCCTCGCCATATGTAGCTAAGCCCATGCCAACCACTGCGGCACATACTATTTGTACTATTCTCTTCCTCATTTTTGGTCTACTCCTAATTGTTAGATTGATTAACATTCTTCTGTTTTATTTAAAC
>CAVCAF010000169.1:0-2803 GCA_963600185.1 Azospirillum sp. 51_20
GTAATAGAGGTATAGGTTTCTTCTGTCATAATTTACACACGGCGGGCAAGGGACTCGCGTCCCTACCTTAGATTAGTCTCCTCCTGGGGCTTCTGCCCACGCGGCAGAGGAAGATTTAGATTGGCTTTCAAGATAGTTTTGGGCGGCTTTCAAGCGTTGTTCAACGGCTTGTAAAGTCTTGGTTAAAGCGTTAATTGCGCTATCAGCGGCGGCGTTAACATTCTGTGCCGCGCCTTGAGCGGTTTGCAGGGCTTGGTAGGCGGCGAGTTGATTACCGCCGCCGAGACGCGCGGTATCAAAGTCGCCTTGCGCATTATAAACGGAGAGCGCCGCCGCGTCCTTCTTGGCTTGTTGGGCGGCGATACGACTTTTGAGGTCGGCTTGTTCTTGGGCGAGGAGTTCGCGGGCAGAAGCGGCGGAAGCGTAAGTATCGGCTTCTTTAGCGGTGGCGGCGTGCTTCGCCGAGAGGGCAGAATTAGCGGCGGCTTCTTGGCGCGTCGCGACAATAACGGCATTCTTGCCCTCGAGGGTCGCCGCGTCAATGGCGGAAGAAAGCCCATTGGCGTTTTCGCGTGTAGCGGCGGCACGCTCGTGCATAGCTTGAACTTCTTCCTCGGCGCGGCGTTTTTGGTCTTCAAGTTGGGCGATTTGCTGAGAAAGCGCGGCGGCTTGTTTAGCGGCGTTAAGGCGTGTTTGGTCGCCTTCAGCGGTCTTCGCGTCTCCCATTCTGCCCCAGTCGCCTGTGAAGAGTTGCCCGAGAGTTTTACCGATTGCGGAAAGTACACCCGTTTTGTCATTCTCGTTGAGGTCAACGGCGGCGACATCCGCCGCGCCCTTTTGGCGTTTTAGGGCGGCGATTTGGGCTGAGGTTGTCTTTATTGCGGCGGCTTTCACATTCGCCGCCGCGTCCATTTGGTCGGCGGAAGCGTTGAGTTTTTGACGCTGAAGAACGATATCCTCGACGGCATCAGAAGCGGACGCGCTCGCGCCTTCGCGGGCATATTTCGCGTTAATGGCGGCTACGCGTTCGTTGTAGTCGGTGGCGTTTGGGTCTAGCGCGTCTAGTTCGGCGAGGCGCGAGGCTTCACGCTGGGCGGCGGCGAGACGGCGACGCGCGGCGACTTCTTGATCTATCTTCTCTAGTTTCGCATTTTCGGCGGTGGCGGCGCGTTCGGTGGCGGTAGCGAGGTCGGCGGCATCTTGGGCGAGACGCGCGAGTTGATTCTCTTGGGCAAGCTTTACTTGGACATCACGAAACGCCCCCGCGGTCTTCTCGGCGGACTTAAACGAGTTAATAATCTTTGAAAGCCCCGCCGTGAACGCGGTGACAAACGCCCCAATGCCAAAGCCAGTAAGGACATTTCTAAGGGTGCCAAACGCGCCTTGCACCTTGCCCACGGACTTTTGCAAGTTCTCAAAACCGCCCCGCGCGTCCGCGGCGTTTTTCTTGGCGGCGGCACCGAAGCGGTTCATGGCGGCGGTTGCGTCATCCGCGCCGCGCTTTTCGGCATTGATTTTTAGGTTGATATTAACATCGCTTGAAGCCATAGATTAGCCCTCAATTGTGTACGAGACGGCGACAGAACAACCGACGAGCGCGACTGAACGCATGGTGACGGCGGCATTCTCAAAGACGGTTGTGGAGTCAAACTTTAACGCGCCTTCGCTCGCTTCAGCGAGAAAAGTCGTTGAGAGATAAGTCAGCGCGGCGGCAGGTGTCGCAAAGATACGCTCCACTTCAAAAGTGACGGCTCCACGGTCGCATTTAATATGCTCGCCCGCGACACGATCAGCCCCGACATATTCGCGCAAGATAACGCCAGGCGTAAGCGAAAGGCGTAAGTTCGCGGGCCCCACAGGGCTACCCGTTGAATTGCGGGTTTGTCCCGCGCAAAGTGTCGTTGTACCGAGCGTAATTGTCATGGTGAAGAAGTTTGTTGGGTGTCGGGTGTCGGGGCGTTTGGCGTGACAGTCGCCGTGACGGACTTCGCGCCACGCGTATGGATAATGCCGAAATAGTCGTTTGTCTCAGCTGAAGTATACTCAAGCGTAAGCTGGGCGTTCTCGGCAACGCCGAGGCGAAAGCCCGAAAGATAGTTTAAAAGCTGGAATTGAAGAGCGCCGTCTGTCGCGGGGATGTTCATGCCGACGGCGAGATCGGTGCCCTCGGTGATTTTCGCCCCACGATAGACGCACCCCGAAAGGAGCGACGCGAGGGCGATGAAGCCGAGGAGCGAGACGAGGGCGAAAAGCCCGAACGCGGCGCGGGTAAAGCGCGAGGCGGTAGGAACGCGAGGGGTGGAGCCCTCGCAAGCCAAACTGCAAGCGTTGGGGCAGTTAAACATTAGTAGACTCCTCTTCGGCGAGTTTGACGAGGAGGTTATCATCAACGCACCACGCGGCGTACGCTTGTTGCCAAAGGGCGGTTGCGCGTTCAAGCTCTTCTTTAGTGATTTCTAAGTCAGAAGCCATATCAATGGTTTCTTGCAAAGAAGTGAGGGTTTGATTAAACGCGGCGCTATACTTAGCGGGGCAAAGCCACGCATACCGCTTTAAAAGCGCGGTTATCTTGTTGAGGGTCTCAACAACCGCCTTGCATTTCTCTTTTGTAGCACTAGAGAGCGCGGCGACGGCTGTATTCGCCTTATCTAGGATATAGTCAAGGACGGCGGTCTTACCACCTGTCATAAACTTCCAAATGAGTTTTGCATAGCTGATTTTCATTGTTATTTTCCTTTGTTTGCGTTTGTGATAATAGTTATCGTGTTAGTAGTCGCCATTTCTGTGGCGCGGCGTTCCGCGG
>CAVCAF010000170.1:0-2801 GCA_963600185.1 Azospirillum sp. 51_20
AATTGGCCACGCACGACTGACTTCTACACGGCTTCCACAATTAAGTCCAATCGCGTACCAATGTTTATGCCTAAGGGGCTCGCGGCACTTGGCGATTTCTGCGATACGCTCTCGAAGAATTGGGCGAAGCAGTTCGCCGATCACCCGATTCACCTTTATCAAGTGTTGTGGGAACAAGACCCTGTTTACGGTTCGTCTACATGGGATGACTTCAAGAACATTTATCGCGTCGCTTATGAGACAATTCACCGCAACGACCCCAAGGCGTGCGTGCTCTTGATGCCCAATGACATCGCCGAGAACTTGCGCAATGGCATGGGCGAGTTCGCGGACGGAATCTCTAATCACTCGTACTGCGGCTTCCCTGTCGAGGCGAATGGACTCGTGGAGCGGTGCCGCCGCTGGATTCGAACTATTCGTGAACTCGCGGGTAAGGATATGCCCATTTACGGAACTGAGTTTGGCTTCTCCACAGGTGGACTAAAGGAGAATGAGGCACTCCAAATGTACGGCATGGTGCGCGGTTCAATTATCATGCTGGGCGAGGGGTGGCGTTCTAATTCGCTCTTTAAGGGCGCGGATTATCGTGCTGAGCCAGGCTATGGATTCAATTACAATCTTGATTACGGCGCGAACAATAATGATTGGCTCCCGATGAAGACGAGCCCAAAGCCCGTATTGCCAGCTCTTGACGCGATGATTAACTATGTTGAGGGACACATCAGTGTAGACCCTGTTGAGTTCCTTGGCGAGACCGTTCTCGGTTATGTCTTGCGGGCTGAAGATGGGCATACGGTTATGCCGCTGTGGGACTATGGCGCAGGCTCGCGTGTCACGGTGGAAATTGGACGCGAAGAAGTGACGATTGCGGATATGATGGGCAACCTGCGCACGGTGAAGACCCCGGGCGGCAAATTGACATTAGACCTAACCGAAGCCCCGCAATATGTTCTTGATATCAACCCTGAGACATGGACGAAGGAGCGCCTTGAGAAGGAAAATGCCGCGGCGAAACTTAAATGGCAGAAAGCGAACTTTAAGCCTGTCACCTGCGAAGCGGTTTTGCCGACACTCAAGAAAGGTGCTCACGGACTCCTCGTGTGTCTCGCGGCACATGGCGAGAAGGGTGCGCAGGGTACGGCGAAAGTGCGCTTGCCAGGTTTCCCTGACGGACGCGCCACATTTGACTTTGACTTAAAGCAGGATGAGACGCGCGACTTTGCCCTTACGCTTGGCACGCTTGATGTTAGTGCCTTTGAGGAGGTGCCAGTTGAGGTGGAAGTTCTTGTGGACGGCAAAAGTACGGTCTTTAAAGACGAGACGAACTTCCTCTTCGCGAAATGGCTCGCGACACCCAACTTTGACGGCAAGGACGATGAATGGCGCACGGTGCCTGTTTGGCGCGTAGATGATGTCCATGCGACGCGCGGACCGCAATTCCACAAGGGACCTGAGGATATCCGTGCCGATGTCCGTGTTGCTTGGAATGAGGACTATTTGCTCTTCTTCGTCCGTACTGAGGATGATATTTTCTTACAGGAAGAAACAGGCTGGAAGACTTGGGACTGGGATAGTCTTCAGATGGGCTTCACCAAGGTTTATCGTCATAAGGATACGAACAATCAATGGCTAGACCTTCTGACGCGGTGCCGCACAGAGATAGACTTCGCGCTGACGAAGAAGGGCCCCGAGACTTTCCGTGCAATGACATGGGATAAAAAGGAGTTCCCCATTACGCTACTAGACCCCACAAAAGCGCGACTCGGCATTTCACAGCGTAAGGACGCGGATGGACGAACCTATACGGACTACGAGATTGGTCTAAAGTGGGAACTCTTGGGCATTGCTAAAGCGGAAGCGGGTCAGCGGCTGGGGTGGTCATTTGCCGCGCTTGATAAGGACGATAAAGACCCGACGGTACAGCTTTATCCGTCAATGATTGGCGCATTTGAATTGAAGAACCCGATGAAGTTTGGTATGCTCACGCTTCAAGAACCGGGAGAGTAAGTAAGGAGTATTTTACGATGCAACTAACATTACTATTTGCCGCGTTCGCGGCGTTTCAGACGACGAAGGATGGCACATTCTCTGAGGTGCGCACCGTTCCCCCGACTTATGAAGAGGCGTGGCAAACGCCCGTTCTTGATTTGGACGCGGCACGCGGCGCACACGCCTACTTGGGACTGGGCGGTGGAATGGGCGATGCGAGTTGTCGCTTGTTAGCGGAACTCCCCGCCGATAAGCGCCGCGCTCTTTTGGAAGATCTCTTTACGCCTAAGGGACTGAATCTCGGGGTCGTTCGCGTCCAAGTAGGTGCTAATGATTATTCAACCGAAGTCTATACTTATGATGACGGCGCGGCAGATCCTAATTTGGAGCGTTTCTCTATCGACCGCGATAAACGCTGGGTGCTACCTGTTTTGCGTGAAGTCGCGTCGGTGCAGAAGGATGTGTTTTTTCTTGCCTCCCCTTGGACACCGCCTGGCTGGATGAAAACAAATGGTGGCTTGTTTGGGGGCTGGATGAAGAGCGAATGGCTTGAGACCTACGCGGCATATTGCACGAAGTTCGTCACCGCTTATCAGAAGGAGGGTATCCCTATTCAGGCGTTCACGGTTCAGAATGAGCCCGAGTGCCAGCGCGGCGGTAGCCCGACTTGTCTTTGGCATCCAGACCAAGAAGCGAAGATGGTGAAGCTTCTGCGCAAGAGTTTTGACGCGGCGGGGCTCTCGCATACACGCGTTTGGCTGTGGGATCATAATTACGATGGCTATAAGCGCGTCTTAGACCAGCTAAAGGAC
>CAVCAF010000171.1:0-2795 GCA_963600185.1 Azospirillum sp. 51_20
CGACTATCCTTAGGTCCGCGATGATAAACTTTCTTACCATTCATACCCCAGCAAACGAGGTCACCTGACTCGGAAACTGCGAGCGCATTGCCATTGCCGAACTCCATCATCTTAAAGAAGAGGTGGTCATCTTCTAGCCCTTCGCCAAACCATTCCCAAGTCTCGCCCGCGTCCATTGAGCGATAGACTCCGCCTTTACCTTCGCCAACCCAGCCGCCTGCCGCCGCGTAAAAGACATCCTTCTTGGGGTCAACAACGACGGAGTAGACCCCGTGAAAGCCATCGCCAACCGTCCACGCCATATCAGACTTTTGCTCAGGCAGCCCCTTTTGAGCGCAAAGTTCCCATGTTCTACCATTATCACGCGTGCGACGAATACAGGGTTTAAACTTACCGCCGCAAACAAGCGCGAGCCCTTCCGTCACCTGCGAAAACGCGACCGCATTCACACTTTCCGCGAGAGGTCCCTGACGGTAAAGGTGATGAAAAGTCTTGCCCCCATCGTGCGACACATAAATCGGATTATCTGCCGCGCCATAAAACAAGGTCTCTGGATCAAATGGACTCGCCGCGATGGTGAATGGGCAAATCTGCTGAATGCCCCGAATACGCGTGTGCCAATTCTCTCCCGCGTCCATTGTCTCCCAAATCGTATACCAGTCGGATGTCAACCAGTGTTGCGGATTGTGTGGATCCACGACGACCGCCGAAGTCTGGGGCATAGAATTGCGTCCTCCTGGCTCGCTTATAGGGTCAGTCGGCTTAATCGTCTTCATCGGAGCCGCCTTCCATGCCGCGTCATTTACACCGCGCGTAAAGCAATTGCCGCGCGTATCGGCGACAATCCAGAAGTCTGGTCCTACTGCAATTGACTGATAGTTGCCCTTTTGCGTATTCCAATTATCATAGACCTTCACATGCGGCGCGAGGGCGGGCAATTCTTCGTGAAAATCCTCCCAATGTTCGCCATCCTTTGAGCGACGAATCTTTCGCTCATCAAAAATCCCAACGAGCCAGGGGTCGCCCTTAATTTGCGCGAACTCCGTGGGGATACGCCCAATTTCAAGTCGCGTCCAGCTCGTGCCGTTATCATCCGAGCAATAAAATCCACGGATGATGTCGCGCGTAGGGATAGGATGAGGGACGCGCCCTTCAGAGAGCCACCGTGTTTCGCCAGGTATATCCTCATATCCTGGCGCGGCAGCCCACACGCGACCCCTAACATTCTCATCGTAGCGAATACAGGTGAAATAGCGTCCGTCAAGCCCAATTGGCTCCCATGTCTCGCCATTCGTACGCGAACGCAAAAGCCCTGAGCTATCACACCCCGCAATCAACTCATCTGGGTTAAACGGATTCCGCGCAATTGTGCGTCCTGTTGTCTTACGAAACGACGCATTCGCACGAAAGTTCGCAATAGCCGTCTCTTGCCAAGTTTTACCCCCATCGCGCGAAACGAGAATGCCGCCTGGACGCCGCGCATCGTCGCCACACCCCGCAATAACATTATTTTCGTCCCGCAGATCGATGTTTAATGTATAAGCCTTATTCATCTGCCGCAGACGCCACGCATACGGATACCCGACATGAAGCGGCTTCCACGAAAGTCCGCCGTCATCCGTGCGGTAAGGGCCGCCCACATCGCTTACTGCATACCAAACCTTCGGATTGCGCGTAAAGAATACATCAAGAATGCGTCCGCCCCCATAAATCGGCAAAACCTGCCAACCCTCTTTCGCGAGCGCGGCACTCGCCAATAACGCCGCGAAAACAACAAAACAACCTTTTTGTAGGAATTTCATTTCTATTTATCCTTTCTATTCTTTTTAACCTTAATTAGTGAACTACAATAGCGAAGCCAGGTACAGACTTAACAATAAAGTCATTACCTTTACGCGAAACCTTCCAGGCATCCTGAGTAGCCTTCTTGCCATTCACGGTGAAGGTCCACGCACGGAAGTCCTCTGGTGCCGAAACTACCGCACCATCCACGGCAGTCAGAAATATCATCTTAAAGTCTTTCGCCGCGTCATCCGCCGCGACAATATCAACAATGCCCGATGCGGGTAGCGTGAGATTGCCCGTCACGCGAATCCTACCGCTGTCGCCCGCTTTGACGCGGAATCCACCGCCCTCGGCAACCGTCACATTCGCGACGCGAAGATTATCATCTTCTGCACAAGGTTGAAGGTACGCGCCTGCCGCGACCGCAAATGTCATATACCGCAAATCGCACGAATACTGGAACGCCCCTTCGTCAATAGCGAGTGTGCCATTAAGACCAGACATCCCTGCCGCACCAAGCCCCGAGCCATCAAACGCGAGCGTGAGCGTCCCCGCGCCAGTCTTATGAAAACCTACCGCCTGATTAGCATTCCCCTGCGCTTGCGTCCGCCCAATCGGGAGCTTAAAGAAGACATCCGTCTCACCATCGCCCGTAATGTCAGGCACATCGATCTTCGTCAACGAGTTGCTATTAACGGACATCATAGCACTCGCATACTGATTCTTCGCGACCGTCACGGGTGTCGTCCCACCAAAGCCGAATGTGCCGAGAACACAGATGGCACCTTTCGACCAATAGCCATTCCCATTAACGACGAGTTTCCCCTCTCCTTCAAGTCGAAGATTGGAGAATGTGGCGCTCCCCCTATAACTAGTGCCTCCCGCGGCAGAATCAATATGAATTTCGCCTTTATCTCGCGCAACAAATGTCACCGCGTCCGGTTCCCCACTCCTCGCCAAATCGGGGTCGCCGCCAAGCATGAAGAGCCCAGGCAAAATGAGTTTACCTG
>CAVCAF010000172.1:0-2784 GCA_963600185.1 Azospirillum sp. 51_20
GAATAAGGGAAAGTCGTCAAATCTTCCTTAAATGCCGCTTTTTTAAGGTCTTTCGCATTAATAAGCCGCACAAGAAGTCCATTCGCGGCAATATGAGTCGTTAGAGTACCCCATTCCTTCGGTGTTTTGGAGAATAGGACAATGGAGCAAGCACCCGAAAAGGTTGCGTTTGTTAGCATGAGCCCTGTTTTAGCGAAATCCTCCCGCAAAACTTCCGCCCCCTCATCCGCAAAGTAAACGGAAACCGCATCTGGCTTTTCAGCGAGAATAAGTGCCGCGGAAAGGGTACGGAGCGCCTTATAATGGTGTAAATTGGGTAAAGGCGGGTCTTTTTTGCCGAAAATAACGAATGCGCCCCCAATAAGTGCCGCGAGAAGGATAATTCCGCCAAAGATGAGGAGTAAATTACGAGCCTTCCGCGTCATTTAATCTCCTCCCGAATCGCCTGTACACAGCGGGGAACAACTCCGCGGCGGTTTTCTACGCAAAATTTTGCGCGCTCGCCGAGTCCATCATCCCCCTTCTCAAAAATCTCAATTACCCGCTTTTTGAGTTCCTTCGCCGAGTTAACAACTAAAATCGCATTATTTTCGCGTAAATCGCTCATTACTGGACGAAAGTTTTCCGTGTACGGTCCCACAAGCACGGCTTTACCACAAAGGCAAGGCTCAATCATATTTTGTGAACCGTGGGCGCAGAGGGACTTACCCACAAATACGACATCGGCTATCCCATAAAGCCCCATGAGTTCCCCCGTCGTATCGGCGAGGTACACATTTTTAGTATCTTGGGTCGGTTTATCGCCGCGGCTACGGCGAATGCAGGTATAACCCGCCTTTTTAATATTCGCCTCAATTGCGTCCGCCTTCTCAAAGTGCCGCGGAGCAATTACGAGTTTTACATCCGTAGGCAAACTCGGCAGAATCTTAAGTAGCGCCTCATCTTCTCCTGGCCAAGTTGAGCCTCCGAGGAGAATGCGTCCAGAGCCTACCCATTGGCGCATTTCTTCTTCCTTCTCTGGCTTTCTATGGGCAACATCAAACTTAAAGCTTCCCGTCGTATTAAGTCGCTCCTTGGGTGCCCCCGCGGCAATTAGGCGGTCGCTATCGAGAGTGCTTTGGGAGAAAATGCGCGTAAATGACGCGAAAACATCCTTAAATAGAAACTTAAAGGCAGCATAGCGCGGCGCACTTCGGTCGCTTATCCGTGCATTTATTAAGAAAAGCGGGATTCTTTGCTTCTTTACGCGGCGGATGAAGATTGGCCAAATCTCGCTCTCAGTTAGCACTACCGCACGCGGTTTTACCGTCAAAAGTGCACTTTTTACGAAGTTAGGGAAGTCTAGGGGATTATAAATAAGCACATCCTCCGCGGCAACTTCCTTTTCCGCCATTTTCCAGCCCGTGGAACTCGTCGTGGAAAAGCAAAACTTAACGGAAGGCTCCTGCGCCCGCCATTCGCGCATAAGTTGCCCCGCGACTTGGACTTCCCCTACCGAAACGGCGTGTACCCAGACGAATTTGCCCGCGCCGTCCCTCAATTTCTGCATTACTCCTGGGGGATAAAGCGCGAATCGGTCACCCATCCGTGCCGAATAGCCTCCGCGGCGAATCATTCGCAAGAGGAAGCCTGGCAATAAAAAAGGGAAGCCTAGCGCAAAAACGAGTTCGTAAATAAGCCACTTCACGATTCTAACTTCTCTCCCGCCGCCAAATCTTTCCGAACCCCTACCCCACAGGCAATCCAGGAGTCTGCGCCAATCACGACTCCCGGCATTGTAGAGCTATTCGCGAAAAATGACGCGCGATCGCCCACTTTTACACCAGAAGCAATTGCCGCGCCAGGCCCTAAGTTCACAAAATCACCAAGTTCCGCGTCATGTCCAATTATGGAACGCGCCCCAACGAGGCAAAACTTACCGAGCACGGACCCTACCTGCACAACCGCCTCGGACGCAACATAAGTTCCGCAACTAAAGTCCGTCGTCGGCGAAATCTGTGCCGAGGGGTCAATAATCGCAGGGAAATCAAAGCCGCGCAGGCGATTTACCATATCTATGCGCTTCTGATTCTTGCCAATCGCGATAAAGACGGATGCCGCGGGGTAGTCATGAGCCGCCTCTTCTACCGTGCCTAGAATCGGATACCCCTCAAAGTTGTCGCCCTTCTTCCATTTCGGATTATCATCCGCGTAGCCTAAAATATGCCAAAGGGGAACTGGGGCGACCGCATTTATGCGCTCTATCGTCCAAATGGCTTCTCGTCCGAAACCACCCGCGCCAACAATGAATATGTTTCTCATGGGGTATCTCCTCTAGTAATTAACAATCAATGCCCTGCACGCCCCGTTGTGTTCGTCGGGAACTCTACCTTAATACCCGCCGCCTCAATCGCCATGCGGATATTCGTGCCCGCGATTTGCATAGAATCGTAGTCAAGGGTCAAACCGCCCGCGGCTAAATCCCAGCGGTAGGAGTCTTTACGCACGCCCCCATAGGGTGCAAGTGCCGCGGCAACCTTGTTCGTATCCGCCGCCTTTAATCCCGGCAAACTTACACGCATTGTACGGATATCCTCCCGACGGCAACCCGTGAAGGCGACTAAAATAGCGGCAATAATTAGTGTTCTTTTCATTTATTTATAGGTTGTGGGGTCAGAATTAGGTCCAAAAGGCGAGAGTTCGCGCAATCCCTTTATAACAGGCGGCAACTTCTCGAGCACATAATCGACATCCGCCATCGTATTATAACGCGAAAGCGAAAAACGCACCGATCCATGTACAGCG
>CAVCAF010000173.1:0-1136 GCA_963600185.1 Azospirillum sp. 51_20
GTGTAATGTCTACTGTGAACTTATCAGAGGTAAGCCCCATCCAGGCTTTATAATTGTCGTTTGTGGCATCAACAAAAAATTGGATCTCATACGAACCTGCCTTGCGCGGCGGTGTATTCGTTAGGACGGCACCATCATCACTCGTGACCGTATAATAAACATCACCATAAAGAGCGGATGCCATATCAGCGACACTTGTCGCGTAATCATTCCATTTAGGTTCTTTGAGCCATTTATTCCAGAAATAAGCGTCCTTAACAATACGAGGTCTTCCCGAAATAGTTGCCTTGCCTGTTGCAGTTTTTGTCGTATTAGTACGCGTAGGTATCTCTAATTGCGCATCATTTTCATCCGCCAAGCGTCCCCAGCAAAGGAAAGCACCCGATGAAATCGCGCCCTCAATAACAATCTCAGAAGTACCACTCGTATTCCAGGTTGCTACACGGCAGGGAAGTTGATTACCGCTCTTATCAATAACGCGAAGATCCGCGCCATTATCCTCAACTTGTGAATAACTAAAGCCCTCAATCGTACTTTCTGCAAGGGAAAGCGTGACCGTACCCGAACCTGAGAATGGCAAGCGATAACCGAGGTTCATACCCTGCAACTCTGGAGCCACCCAAATCTCAAAAGGATTAGACACAACATTTGTTGAACCGCCATCGACAATATATTCATCTGTTCCCTTTATTGTTGCCTGAACATAATATCGTCCGCCATTCTTGTCCTCAAGTGTCGAAATCATTCCTGCCCATGTAAGTCCCGCTGATGGTTGCCATGGGGAACCGTTACGCATTGACCATTTGTAAATAATAGACAACTTTTCCTGCTCAACATTAGATTTAATGACTGGGTCAGGGACAACTCCACCAATTTGCCAGCCCTCAATCGTGAAAGACTCTACTTTAAGATGTAGTTTCTCTATCTCCCAAGTAAAGGTAACATCCGCATCAGTTGAACCATCTGCCCAGCAATATCCGTCTTTAAGCGTAACGGTAACCGAATAAGTTCCGACCGCGGAAGCCGTTACTGTACCCGCGCTAATCGTATACGCCGCGTTCTCTTCGAGAATTGTATGCTCCTCACCATCATAAGGGATTTTTTGTCCCGAAGTCGGCTTCTCGGGCATAACCTCT
>CAVCAF010000173.1:1667-2783 GCA_963600185.1 Azospirillum sp. 51_20
GTAGAATCACTACCTGCCGCGCCACCAGCACCTACTGTTAGAATATAACCGCCTGTCTTAAGAAAAACATCATCCGCGCTAATAAGACCACCCGCGCCACCACCGCCTGCACCACCTGCAGTCTTCGCCGTATTAGCCGGACTTGCGCCTGCGCCACCGCCCGCGACAACGAGAAGACGCGCCTTTATATAGGCAGGCAAAGTAAGCGAGCCTTCCGTTAATGTATTCGTATAAATTAGAACGAGCTCACCATTCACCCAATTCGTTTCTGCATTCGTATACGAAATGGTTTGTCCGTTAAATGTAACATCCGCCGCGGACGCAATAGCTGTGAGACCCATAAGACAAAGTACGCCTATGCACTTTCTAAAGAGAGTGCACTTCATCCCGTACACGCTTGTACGAGAAAGCAACTTTAGTCTCAAGCTTTCAAACATTCTTTTTCGTCTCTTAAACGAGAGCAACGCGTCCAGCACCGAATTTGGACACAATACTCCCATAATTAACTTACAACTATTATATCACAAACGACCCCACTTGAGTAGTACTATTTTACACAATTTTGCCTCGGATTTTGCCGCGAAAAGGGTTTGACCACGCGAGACGCTCCCAACCAAGATGATTATTCCTTATAACATACTGCCAATCATGAAAATCCGCTACTAAACCTTCCGTCTCAGGTAAGCGTAAAATAGCGTTCCATTTTTGACGATATTGTTCATCACATTGTATGCGCCGCTCAAAGAAGTCCTCTTGAAACTCTAGTCCCAAACGCTTTGTGAGATTACGCTTCCACTTACCAATAAGTTGCACAAGGGGAACCTCCGACGGCACATAAAGAAGCATGAGCAAACTTGTCGGCATAATGAGGAAAAGGTTTAGAAACCATTCTTTGTGGTTGTGATAAATATTCGCCGCGCGCATAATTTGCGCGGCATTTTCGAGAAAGGGTTTTCCGCGCCGCGCCTTCGCCTTAATTGTCACAAAATAAAGAATGGACTGCACTTGGTCGGAAACAGACCATCCTGCTAGTTTATTTGCGTTTGGAAATAAATCAAGGTTACCCATATTCTAAAGAGGGTGGTCGTGAATGCGACCACCCTCTTTTTTTTATCT
>CAVCAF010000174.1:0-2782 GCA_963600185.1 Azospirillum sp. 51_20
CAGAAATCGTCGCTTCTCGTATTGTATGGGCGGGCGATAAGGAGCGATTTGACTATTTACAAGGACTCGACCTTGCTCTTGACGGAATTGAGGGGCGGGCACGAAATTGCGCGGACGCGTGCAAACAGTTAGCGGATGCTGAGACGAACCCCACACGGCGGCGGACGCTTCTTGAGATGGCGGCGCGATGTGCGCATGTACCGCTCAATCCTGCGCGGACATTCGATGAGGGTGTGCAAAGTGTTTTCTTTTGCTATGACTTTCTTTCGGACGCGATTGGCCGGCTTGACCAGTATTTAAAGGAACTCTATTTTGCTGATCTTGCCGTAGGACGCATTACGCGCGCTACAGCGCGCGATCGTCTACAAGAGCTCTTTATCTTTATTGACGCGCATACATCTCATGCGAGTTCTAACTATGACAAAGGTGGCGAATGTCATATGACCGTGGGAGGTCAAAATCCTGATGGTACAGATGGTTGGACGGATTTTTCGCGAATCGTTGTAGAGGCGGCGATGGCTTGTGATTTAAAGCGACCAGAAATGTCGTTTCGTTGGCATGAAGGAACAGCACGCGAGACTCTGCGCTATATGCTTGATTGTGAGCGACGCGACCCGAATATGAGAATTGCCTTTGACGGCGATATTCTCCGCGTGAAGTCTCTTGTTGAACGTTCGGGTTTCCCAATTGAAACGGCGCGGAATTATTGTATTACAGGTTGCAATGAGCCGACATTCATGGGAGGTGTCTCCTTCGGCGGCTTTCATATGAACGCGTTGCGTTGTCTTGAGCGCGTTTTTACTATTCGCCGCGCTGAAGTGCTCGCCTGTACGGACTGGGAGACCTTTCGTGCCTTGTTCGTAGAGGAGCTGAATCATGACCTTGACGAGGCACTGGCGATGTCAAAGAAGTTTAATGCTCTGCGTGCGGGCGACTGTAATGTACTTTCGGCTCTTTTTCTTGATGGATGCATTGATCGGGCTCAAAGTCCAACGCGTGGCGGTGCGCGGCGGTCTTGTCCGTGTATCGACCTTCTCGGTACGCCAAATCTCATTGATTCGCTTTGTATCGTGCGTCAATTTGTCTATGATGAAAAGCGGTGCACAATGGCGGAACTCGTCGCGGCATTGGAGACGAATTGGGTGGGTCATGAGAAGTTGCTTGCCGAGATTCGCCATGACGGCAGATTCTATGGGAATAATGACGCGTTTACAAATGAGATGGCGCGCTTTTATCATCGTGAAGTTGCACGGTTTGCTGAGGGGAAGCACGATTACTTTGGACTCCCGCTACTCTTTGGTAATCACACAGGTTATAATGATAATGCTACGAAGTTTGGTCTTCTTACGGGCGCGACACCAGACGGTCGTCACAAGGGCGACTATCTTTCATTTGGTAGCGGACCAACGAATGGACATGCGCCAGACGGTGCAACATCCGTCTTGCTCGCCGCGGCGAAGATGGATCCGACGGGCGTTATGTGTGGGACTTCCATTCTCAATCTTTCTTTGCCCGAGTTAACCATTACGGACACGCGTGTTTTTGAGAAAGTAGTCATTCTTGTTGAAACCTATTTTCGTGAGGGAGGGCTTCACCTCCAGATGAATCATGTTGCGCGAGAGACCCTCATTGACGCGCAAAAACATCCAGAGCGCTATCCGAATCTACGTGTGCGCGTCTCTGGATTCTCTGGTTATTTTGTGCAGTTTAAGAAGTCTATTCAAGACGAGATTATCGCGCGCACGGTGACCGCGCCTTAAGGGAGGCTGTTGTTACTGTATTAAGAGAATGGAGACCAGTAAAATGGACGCATTGACGAGAAAAGGATTTATTGCGTGTGCAACATCATTCGCTGTTGCGCCACTCTTTGGTACGGGGAAAGCCCGCCATACAGTTAAGGCACCACTTCTCTTCGATATTAAACGCATGGCTGTTTGGGATGGTCCTGGGTTGCGTACAACATTCTTCGTGAAGGGGTGTCCATTGAAGTGCATTTGGTGTCACAACCCAGAGTCCATCGACCCGAAGCCCCAAGAAGCGCGGTTTCAGCATCTTTGCCGCCATTGCGCCGTTTGTACGCGCGATGAGGCGACCTGTCCGACACGAGCATATAAGCTTTATGGTAAGTTTCTGTCAATGGAAGAAATTGTTGCCAAGGCATTAGAAGACAAGGCATTCTATGATGCCTCAGGCGGTGGGATTACGCTCTCTGGCGGTGAACCATTATTCTTCTGGGAGTGGGCAGTTGAACTTTTCACCCTCCTCAAAAATGAGGGGTTTAACACCTGTCTTGATACCTCACTTTACGCACCGTCCGCCGCAATTGAGGCACTGTTGCCTGTTACGGATATGTGGCTACCAGACTATAAGGCGCATGACGACGCGCGTCATATTAAGTATACAGGTGTCCCTAACACCGTCATTAAACGCAATCTTGAAAGGCTTGTCGCGGCGAAAGCTAAACTTGAAGTGCGTTGCTTGTCTGTGCCAGGTTGCACGGATGGAGAAGACCTTATAGCGCGGCACAAATACCTTGCCTCGCTTGGCATTGCGAAAGAACAAGTTGTAGATCTTGAATATCATGATTATGCGCGCTCTAAGTACCTCGCTCTTGGTATGAAAGATACGATGCCGTAGATTAGGGAGCACGCTACCTCTATTTATAAGTCATTGTGTTTTTCGCTACTTAAATCTGCCCGCGAGGCGCAGAGACCACAGAGAGTGTTTAAGTTGAAGTGCTAAGTTGAAGTTGAAGAGTGGTGGCGGCAAAGCCGCCCTAATC
>CAVCAF010000175.1:0-2708 GCA_963600185.1 Azospirillum sp. 51_20
GATGCCGCCTTTCCCCAAACGCCAAGGGCGACCGTAAAAGATGCTTAGCGCAAAACCAAAAGAAGCTTAGGTTTTAGGCAAAAGATGCTTATGTTTTCCATAAAAGATAAGCATCTTTTCTTTATGGCACGATTTAAGGTGTGGTTAATACGGGTGCTTCCTCGCGCCAAGTGATTTCTATGCGTCCGTCAGGCGTGAAATGGATAGGCAACCAATAATAGCGCGAGTCCCCAAGCGAATCGGGGTGCCACTCGTCAAACATGGCTATGTACTTATCTGCCGCGTTCGGCACACGCAAAATGAAGGTAGATTGTCCGCCCCAGGTCTTTTCCGCGCCTAGTCCCGTACGCGGGCTTATACCCAAGCAGGGATTGCCAATTTCCAACCACGGACCGAATATATTTTCCGCCCGATAGGCGCGGCAGGGGTTCGGTGCCCACCCTGTGCAGTCCGAGGTAATCATGTAATAATATTTGCCGCGGTGGCAAATGGCTGGCGCTTCATTGAATCCGCGCGGATGAACGCGTGCGAAGCGTCCCGTATAATCAAGGCAATCTTCGGTCAACTCCGCAATCTGCAAAGTCGCGTTGCCCTCCGACGCGTAAATATGGTAAACCTTGCCGTCGTCATCCGTGAACAAAGTCTGGTCGCGCACCATTTGTCCGCCCTCGAAGAAGTTGCCAAACATCGGCATAGTATTATAGCTTGAGCCGCGGTAAGTTCGGATGTCTAATTCGTCCGTCACCTTCGCAAGCGTCGCGGCAGTTTGGAAACGCTCAGGCACATCGTAAGGCCACTTACCCGCGAGCGGACGCAAGGATCGGATAAACTTGTAAGGCCCCGCGACCGAATCCGCGACGGCTATACCTACGCGCGCCGCGTTATAACCCTGTCCATCAAGCTCAAGGTGGAAGAACATCACAAACTTACCCGTTTTGGGGCTACGGACGACTTTTGGGCGCTCAATGATGTTGCCTATATGGATGTCGCTTGTAGGATCTTTTGATACGGCGAGGGCAATGCCTTCATCGCGCCAATCCGCGAGATTGGTGGAGGAATAGACATGCACGCCCACTTTCGCCTTGTACCCTTCGGCATCAAAGCCCTTATGTTCGCCAAACCACCAAAAGCGTCCCTCGTGGCAAAGTATTCCGCCCCCATGGGCATTAATCGCTACGCCATTTGAGTCCAACCAACGCTCGCCGTTAAGATTCGTCCCATTTACCGTGACTTTCACGCCAGCAGGGGCGGTGACTTTCGCCTTCTTGCCCTTCTCAGCTTCAAGAATAATCTCACCTTCCTTCACCTGAAGGCGTGCACGATATTTCGTCGCCTTACCGACAAAAGTTGGCGTAAAGGAGTATTCGCCCGCTTGAGAGCCTTCTTCAAAGCCTAGCGCGGAGCGCAAAGCGAAGAGTACGGGCACCATGCCATTTGTGCCGTGGCAAAGGGAGCGCCCGAAGGGTCGTCCATAAAAACAAATCTGCTCGCGATTCTCGAGTCCGACATTGAATTGCTCGGGGAACGCTGTATGCCCTTGCCCAAGCCAATCTTGCCACGCGCCCATGAGGAAGTTATTGTAGAAGTCCTTCGCTTTCTGATAGGCGAGGAGTTCATACCCCTTCTCATACGAGACATCCGTATAATAGCGCGGTATCTTCGGGAGAACCTCGTCAAAGAGCTTGTCATAGCTCTCGGCAGGGAAAATGCCCGCGAGGATTGCCCAATATTGTGAATGGTGGTTAAGCCGCGTATCAAGCGAACCATCCTCGCGATAGCCATTTATAAAAGCGCCGCGCGCGGCATCCCAGAACTTTGCCTTAATTGCCGCTTTTAGTGCCGCGGCTTCGCGTAGGCAATGCGCCGCCCGCGCTTCTTCACCCAAACGGCTATAGAACCGCGCGTATAAGTCATAGTTAAGAGCAAGAATCATTTGTGCATACGCGGGTGTGCCATAATTTTCAGGACCATTATACCGCGCCCAGCTCGGCAAAAAGCCAAAGAACGCCGTGCGCCCCGCCGCGACAAAACCATCCTTCCCGCGGCACTTTTCATACAGTGCGAGCTGGGTCTCTAGGCGCTCACGGAACATCTTAAAGGTCGACAAATCATGATGCCGTTGCCAGTCCGCCTCAATCGCAATCATTGCGTGCAACGGATAGTCTACGCATGCCCAATCTTCCACGCGCGGGTTCGGCGGCATAACGCCAATTGAGATGTCATTACGGATAATCTGCCGATTATCAAGGCACCATGTCGCGGCAAGTACGGAAAGCGTCGCATCCATTGACCACGGCAAGAAATCACGCTTGAGTCCGTCAATATGAAAGCCGCGGCTCATAGACTCATGGACTGTCGCCAAACCCGCGTCAAAAAGCTTATTAAAGGTAGGGTCGTCACTCTCAAACGAGAAAGAGAAGCGAACCTTTTCCATCTTCGCCATGAGTACCACATCCTTAACCTCAACCTTGCCTTCTAGAACGCGAAAGCGCAGATAGCGCATTGCCCGTTCGGGCAACTCAAAGCGCACGCCTTCGCCGTCAACCGAAAAAACCTCAAGCGGATACTGTTCGTGGACGGATGGATTATCGCATTTTGCCTCAAGGGTTGTCTCGCCTGGCACAAGTGCCAATTTACCCTTACCTGACGCACTAAAGGACACCGTGCCCACTGCCACATAACGGAAGTCCTCAATCCACTCGTTCGCA
>CAVCAF010000176.1:0-2643 GCA_963600185.1 Azospirillum sp. 51_20
TCACATTCCTTAATCTTACAGCAAAGCCGCGAAGTTGGAATGATTCTACGCTTGATATGCTTTGGCGGTATAATCTTCATTATTTTGATTATATTAATTCTTTGCGCTATCCAATCGCTGAAGCAAAAGATATTCTTACACGGTGGATTGCTGAGAATCCGCGAGGAAGTGCGCCAGGTTGGGATCCGTACCCGACAAGTCTGCGGATAGTTAATTGGGTTAAATGGTTTGAGAAGAATAAGCCTACTCCCGCTATGCTTAATTCGCTCGCCGTGCAAGTATCCTGGCTTGAGCGCCACCTCGAATGGCATTTGCTCGCCAATCACCTTCTTGCTAATTTGAAAGCACTTGTTATTGGCAATCGTTATTTGGGACGAGATAATGCTCATTGGTTACAACTTTATTGTGAGCAATTGAAAGAGCAAGTCTTGTCTGACGGTGGACATTTTGAGCGAAGCGTTATGTATCACGCAATTATCTTTGAAGATGTGCTGGATGTTATGCGCTTTTGTGGTGCGGAGGCGGCTAGTTTAAAGCCTATAGCAGAAAAAATGCTTTATTATCTAGTTAATATGACAGGTCCTGATGGTGAAATTGTTCTTTTTAATGACGCGGCTTTTGGAATTGCCAAGCCAACGGCTGTTTTGCGTGAGATGGCACGTAAACTTTGCGTAGTGTGTCCCGACGCGGCTTTGTTTGCAGACTTCCCTGAGACGGGTTACGCACGATTAACGGCAGGCGACTTTGTGCTGTTTGTAGACGCGGCACCAATTGGTGCGGACTATCAGCCTGGACATGCCCACGCCGACACATTGACTTACGAACTTTACTATAGAGGGCAGAAGGTCGTTACAGATACTGGAACAAGCGAATATCGTGGCAATCGCCGTGCGTTTGAACGAAGTTCGGCTGCTCATAATGTTGTTGAGATTGATGGGCGTAATTCGAGTGAAGTTTGGTCATCTCATCGCGTCGGTTTGCGTGCTCGAATCGTAGGGCGCGAGGTTAGCCCTCTTAGGGTTTTCGCCGCGCATGATGGCTACGGTTTTAGAGTTGGACGAGAGTTCTTGCTCTCGGCACAGGGTCTTAAGGTTGTTGAAAAGGTCGCGGGCAAGGGCAATTGTGTCACGCGCATTCATTTGACAGAAGCATTCGCTAGTAGTGGACTTGTTTTGGGTGGTTGCCTCGAGGATAGTCAAGGGCGCATGGATGAAGACTTTGAATATGCCGTACAATTTGGTAAACTAGCCAAAGGAAGATGCGTTTCTGGTCGTTTTCACGGCGGAGACTTTGAATACACGATAAGAAAGGTGTAAAGATACATGAAGATACTGTTTTTTAGCCATTATTATACGCCTGAAGGTAATGCGCCTGCTACGCGCGTAAGTGCACTTTGTGAGCGATGGGTAAAGGCTGGACATGAAGTCACGGTTATAACATGTCCGCCTAATATCCCTAATGGCATTGTTTACGCGGGCTACACGAATCGGCGTATGAGTGAAACGCTAAATGGCGTGAAAGTTGAGCGTGTTAAGGTGTATCTTGCCGCGAACAAGGGCGCAGTTCGTCGAATGTTGAACTTCGTTTCATATTTCTTTCAGGCGTTGCGGGTGGCGTTGCGGTTGCCGAAGCCCGATGTTGTGATCGCGACAAGTCCTCAGATCTTTTGTGGCTATGCGGGAGTTTGGTATAAACGCTTGCGCCGCGTTCCCCTCATTATAGAGATTCGTGATATTTGGCCCGAATCAATGGGCGCGGTAGGTGCGAAGATCCCAAAACTTGCGTATTGGATGTTAGAAAGAATAGAGCGCACGATGTATCATTCTTGCAATCGTCTTGTGACAGTCGGTGAAGGATATTTTGAGCGTCTCGCTGAGAAGGGTGTCCCCAAAGAGAAGATGTCTATTGTCATGAACGGAACAGATCTCGCGACATATTTCCCTCGTCCGAAGGATGTTGAGCTCTTGAAAGAGTGGAAATTGGAAGGTAAATTCGTTGTTAGCTACATTGGCACGGTGGGCATGGCCTGTGGACTTGATGTTGTGCTGACCGCCGCTCAAAAACCTATTTCGATGCCTTCAATGAGCGCGGTTGTGTTCGTAATTGTTGGTGATGGGGCGGAACGCGCGCGGCTTGAGCATGAGGCTCATGAAAGACATTTGGGCAATGTAATCTTTGTAGGGCGGCAACCGAAAGAAAAGATACCTGCTTGGATTTGTTCAAGTGACGCGAGCTTGGTTCATCTGAAGGGAAGTGCCCTTTTTACAACCGTGATGCCGAGCAAGATATTTGAAAGTGCGGGCTGTCAAAAGCCGATTATTATGGGCGTAGATGGTTTCGCGAAGGAACTTGTGATGAAAGCGAAGGCGGGGGTTGATATGAAACCAGATGATGCCGATTCGCTTGTCGCGTGCGTTGAACAGCTGGTTTCCGATCCCGCGCTCTGTCAGTGTTTAGGTAAGAATGCCTATGAAAACATTGCTAAAGTCTACAACCGCGGTGCGCAAGCCGCGTCGTATCTTGAAATTTTAAAAAGGATTACAAAATGAAAATCATCTCTGTAGTTGGTGCAAGACCAAACTTTATGAAAGTAGCACCGCTTTGCCGCGCACTTAAAGCCTACCCTCAGGTTAAGCATATACT
>CAVCAF010000177.1:0-2606 GCA_963600185.1 Azospirillum sp. 51_20
CCCCCTTTTTTTTTTTATTTTCCCCCCCCCCCCCCCCCCCCCCCCCATTCGCCTATCGCTTTTATACACCCACACTAACACCTACACCTACACAAAACAAAACCAAGTACACACACCACACCCACACACTAAGGGATGTGAGACAAGCTATTCGCTTTCTCTTACATCCTTCGTTTTATTCATCTATAGGCATCTTACCCTATTTTAACTATAAATAAGGAATAATCCAATGAACAAAATCAAGGTGGGCATAAGGCAATTATTGGCGGGGTGGCTCCTCGTCTTGGGTGGCGCGGCATTTGCTGAGCGCGCTACAGCACCTGAGGGACTCGTTGACCTGACGGATGACACGAGTAATCGCGCGAGTATCTCGGGTGAAGACGACCTCAAAAATAGTAATGGCGCGAACGCCTTTAATCTTATTGGGGATGTCGCCTCGCAGGTTGCGGCGGCTACGACGGATGCCAATAACAATGGACGCTTTGGAGGTAAAGATAAGCCCATTTGGGTGAGTTATGAGTTCGTGACGCCGCAGATCGTGAACGCCTATCGTATCTACAACCAACATGCGGCAGGCTATAATGTCGATACGCGTTCGCCTAAAGAGTTTACTTTAGAAGGCTCCCAAACGGGTGAGACGGACTCATGGACGGTGCTCGATTCGGAAACAGAAACGACCGCATGGAGTGGACTTGAAGCGCGGTACTTCACATTTAAAAACACGACAGCCTATAAGTTCTATCGGCTACAGTTAAAGACGAGCCAAAGCGACTCATATGTCATTATCCAGCAAGCGGAACTCTTTTATGTGGTTGAAGGGGATAGCCTTACCGTAATGGGGTCGCCCGCGGCGTATGGCAAGCCCAGCCCAGCCTATGGTGTGGTAAAAGACGCTGTTGCCGAGACAGCCTATGACTTCTCTATTGAAACGCCTATTGTGTTAACTGAGGACAAGCAAGTCGCGGTCTGCGTCGGGTGGGCCGCGAGTCAAAAGACAGATGACTCATCGGAATGGACGGAACTTAGCTCGGGCACGGGAAACGCCGTGAACTTTACCTATCCAGGCGGCATTTGCAAGTTCGAGTGGCAATTCGTTGTCTCGAATAAGGTAGACGCGGCAGTGCGTGGGGAAGGTTGCACGGTTTCGGGTGCGGGCTGGTATGAGGCGGGTAAGAGCCTAACTCTAAAGGCAACCGCGGCAGAGGACTACATGTTTATCCGTTGGCTCGGCGATACGGACGGCATTGAGGATACATCCGCGGCAGAAATAACCCTCGTCGCCGATTCACCGCGCACGCTTACAGCATTCTTCGTCTCAAAAGTTGCGCCGCGCGTCCAGTACGTTAGCCCTGAGGGTAACGATGAGAATATGGGCGATACGCAAGATACCGCCAAGGCTACACTCGCCGCGGCAGTCTCCTATCTCGATTTTTATTTTATGGAAGGCACCGTCCTCGTCGCGCCAGGAACCTATAAGCAAGCAAAAGAACTTGTTATTTCTAACGCGATTGAGATTGTTGGGCTTACGGGTCACCCCGAGGATGTTCGCCTTCAAAATACAAAATCTGACCAGAGTGTTCTTATCCTTAAAAACGCCAAAGCCTTCGTTTCAGGTGTCGTTATGGAAAATGGCATAAAACAAAACGGTGCATACGGCGGGAACTTGAAGATATCAGATGCGGGCGGCACGGTGTCAAATTGCATCATCCGTTCGGGTTGGGGCTGGGGACCGAATGGAGGCAATGTCGCGCTACTCTCACCCGCGGCATTGGTTACCCATTGCGTCATATCAAATGCCCAGATTGTCCCTAAGGGTGACTGTGATGGCACGGCAGTCATAATTACGAGAGAAGGGGGTCGCCTCTCAAATTGCTTGATTACCAAAAATGGTCCCGCCGATAGCCCGCGGTGGGAACAATCCCGGGGCAATAACTCTAGTACCCATGTTGTCACGTTAAAAGGGGGAAGCATGGATAATTGCACCATTGTCGATAATTGCCACACGGGTCTCACCACCGTAGTTTACGCGTATCCACAGACATGGGGTGATACGGTGCGCGTCTATAATTGCGTGATTGCGGGTAATACAACACTCGATGGTACACGCGTAGTCTCCGCAGGGTCAGGTCATGCGGCTAACTACTTTAATTGTGTGACGGATGACGAGGAACCCCTAAACGACACCTGCAAAGTCGGGACGCTGACGGATATGTTCGAGGACTATGCGCGCGGCAATTATCGTCCAAAAGTCGGCAGTGTTTTGCAAAATATGGGCACCTTAGAAGGCTTTACGGCTCCCGCGAAAGATCTCGCAGGTCTGCCGCGAGTAATGGGGAAAGCCATCGATGTTGGCTGTTATGAGTGCCAAAAAACAAAAGGCTTCCTCCTATTAGTCCGCTAACCGCGGCATAAGGGGCGCCCCCCGCGCCCCTACCCTTTTCCTCTGCTCCTCGCGCCCCTCGCGCAGAGGCTTCTGCCTTATTTTGACGCAAAGAGCGCAAAGGGACGCAAAGACTTGTCGCTAGTTGAAGTAGGGAGTTGAAGTTGAAGAAAGGAATGGTTAATTTCTTATACTGTTTTTAGACAGGATTGACAGGATTAACAGG
>CAVCAF010000178.1:0-2553 GCA_963600185.1 Azospirillum sp. 51_20
CATTAATGGTGTAGTTGGGCAAGAACTGCGTAAGCCTAATGGTGATTATTATTTTGATGTAGACTGGTTTGATTACGATACGCCTGCTGGAAAGGTTAGTGGAGATAACGATCCCTCTTCAATTAGAAGCACTGGATGGCTTGTGGGTACTCCGAACACATTTGATAAAGCGTATGATAAGAGCCAAAAATTGAAGCCGACAGATTCTCAAAGTTGGTATAATGACTGGGACGCTTATCATCCAATTGTCGTGACTCCGACGAAGGAAGGTGTCTATGATTTCAAGACGACATTTACATGGGCTGATGGGCATACGGAGACAATTACGATCAAGTTCAATATTAAGTCCGTGCCGACAGTTGAGGCGACTGCGAAAAATGTGAGTGTTGTCTATGACGGTGAGGGGCATGGGATTGATGTTAAGGTGACGAGTCCGACGGAGGGTGTGACGGTTATGTATTCGGAGACATCCGCGGAGGGTCCGTGGCAGTCTACAACGCCTACTGCTACAGAAGTTGGTACGACGACCGTTTGGTATTATGCGTTGGCGGAAGATTATTTGGGCGTGACGAATTCGGCGACGGTTACGATTAGTCCGCGGCAGATTTCAAACGCGGCAATTAATGTTGAGCTCCCTCAAGAAGGTTATAAGTATGACGCGACGGCGAAGGAGCCGACGGTCACGGTTACGGATACTCTCGCGGGCTTCTCCGAAGCGGACTATACCGTCACTTATGCTGATAATGTGAACGCGGGTGAGAGTTCGAAAGTCATTGTGACGGGCGTAGGTAAGCACTATGCGGGTGCTGTTACAAACTTGTTCGCCATTTCGCCGCGTGAAGTGACCTTAACGAGCGCAAGCCAAGAGTGGGCATGGGACGGCGCGGCACATTCCTGCGAGACGACCCCAATGGTTTCGGGCGATGGCTTTGTTGGTGAGGATGGTGTAACATTCTCGAACTTCGTGTCCGTCACGAAAGCGGGCACCTATGAGAACACCTTCGACTATGCGTTTACGGCAGGCACCCTCGCGACCAACTATAAAGTTACGCCTAAGTATGGTAGCCTAACAATCTATAACTACAAGGCGGAAGTAAAGGAAGATGGCTCCCTTAAGATTACGGGTGCGGGTGATGATACAGCCAAGGATGCGGATCTGCCGATTCCAGAGGAAATTGACGGAAAGAAGGTGACCGAGGTTGGTGAAGGCGCATTCGCGAATAAGACGACGCAGACCGCGGCGAAGAATGTGACGCTCTCGAAGTATGTTACGAAGGTTGACGCGAGCGCTTTCCGCGGCAATACGAATCTTACGAACATAACCTTCGCGGAAAAGGTTTACACGACTGATGATCAAGAAGCCAAGCTTACGATTGGTGCGAACGCCTTTAGTACAACGGGCGTTAAGGAAATTGTCATCCCCGAGTCGGTGTCGCATATTGATAAATATGCCTTCGCGAATTGCAAGGATTTGGTGAAGGTGACGATTAAGAGCGGGACAACCTATGATACTGATGCCTTCTATAGCTCGGGCATTACGGCAGGCAAGAAGCCAGAGGTTATGACGATCGGTGAGTTCGAAGTTAACCCGGGTTCTCGCAAGGCGACGATGCTTCTTAAGGGCACCGGTGGCGCGATTAACACATCAAACCTCAGAGTTCTCTATGGGGCAACACCCTCAGACATATCGCAGGAAGTTGAGTTTACTACTGGCGATACAGAGTTGACGAGCGAGGGCTGTGAGGTTGAGATAACAACCCAAGCTCCCGCGGATGCGGAAGGTGCCGCGTTCTTCAAGGCGGTTGTCGGTGACTAATAAAGAGAAGGATAGAATAAAATGAAGAAGAATTATATTTTGGTGTTTGCAACAGTGCTTTGCGCGGCTTCGGTCGCGCAGGCACGCGGCTGGCGCATGACGATTGGCCCGGGCTTCCGCTCAAGTATGAAGACGGAACTCCGCGGCACACCTTCCGCGGCAGATACGACGGAGCGCGTCAATACCCAGCAATATACTGACCTCGAAAACGGCGATTGGGAGCAGTACGAAAGTATCATAGAGACGAAGGCGGATCCGAAGGTTGAAGCAGTTGAGGGTGCTGGTAACGGCGACCGCTTTGCAATCCCCGCTAAATATGATGTGACAACTGTCCATTATGATGGCACGGGTACACCAATTGACGCGACGGATCATCCGTCCTCGCTCGGCGTTAAGGCGCGTATGGGCTTTGACTTCTATGAGAATGAGACAATCTCCGTCGGACTCGACTTGCGCTTCGCGGGTTACTGGAACATGAAGTCGTCCGCCTCCGGACGCATTGCGGGTTCGCGTGCGACAACAACGACCTACACTGATTATTGGCTCTTTGAAGACGGGCCCTATCCAAGAGATGGCGCTTATGCACGCAATCCCTATGCGAATGATCCCGTCCATCGTCAATATGACGAGTTTGCTAATAATGATCCTACAGTTGTTGAAGGCGACACAACGCTTGGTCGTGCGGTGGGGATGCGGATTCGGTCTGACCTTTACCAGATTGGCTTGGGTCCGACTGT
>CAVCAF010000179.1:0-2539 GCA_963600185.1 Azospirillum sp. 51_20
GCGACATACAAGTGACCGTGCCAACGACCTATCGTTATTGCTGTCCGTGTCCAAGCCATGCGACGAATTATGTTGCCGCGGCATATCTGTCCTCGAGACTCTGTTTATTAGATTCTAATGGGGCACCTTTTGAAGGTGCGCTTAAGTCGTGCACGGTTCGTGTGGCAGGCGTCTCGCCAAGTCGCACATTAGGCGATGCCGTACTTGCCTTCGCGAGTAATGGAGAAGTCGCGCAAGAATATGACTTTACGGTTCTTGGTGTCACAATAAAGCATCCGTCACTCGACTTAGTTGCACTCAATGCGCTTGCGCCCGACTTTGGACTGCCCCTAACTGTGACGATGAACCTCGCAAACGCCGCGTGTCTTCAATTAGAAACCAAAGTCGGACTTTCCACGGGTACTATTCATCTTGAGTTAGAGAATACGACGGGAGCGTTTACCGTCTGGTATTATGTCCATGAAACGGACACTTATCGTAAGCTTCTTGATTCGGAAGGTTTAAGCGTAAAAGACATGCCGCTTGCCCAATGGCGTGCGCTTGTGCGAGAGGCTATGGGGTCAGAAACTGCCGCGCTCCCGATTTATGTTACTTCTGCGCAGGCTGGCACAACGTGCTTACTCTTCCGCTATTGGGACGCAACAAGCTGCTTCTTGCAAGATGAAGTCCGTCAAACCCTAACCTCCGTCCTGCCACCCATCCGATTTGATGTGAATCGTGATGGACGGATAGAAAGTGCCGTGCCAGACCAATTAACAGATGAGAGACCCTATTATTATTGGACGAATGAGGATGTTGTAAAGGGTGAATATGTAGGTGAAAGTTCTGATTATACGCCAAATGCGGCGGATCTTAAGGTTAATGGCAAATGTGACCTCATAAACTTCTTCCCAATTGCATTAGACTTTGAACCCTTTAAGACCGCATGGGGGAATGCGGCTACTTATGCGATAAAAGTAGGCTATTCTAATGATACAAATTGCCTACACTTCTGTTTTGCAGATGTACCTTGGACTTCAGCGGGCAGGATCCAAACGGAGAATGTCCGTACTTGCAGAGGCGAAGCTTTATGTTCCGCGGCACTAAACGTGCAACCTGATAATGCGATTAATCTTGATTGGGACACCCTGTCGCAATTTTCAGACAAGTCGGGGCTTATGATTGCGGAAGCGTTATCTCCATTTGGACAGCTACGCGTTGAAATAAAGTTAGGGGGCTCGCTCGTTTATTCTTATGTCGCGCCTTTGCGGATATATCCTGTTAAGTGGCTCTATAACTGGCGCAATTATCGTGGTTTATCAGGCGTGGAAATTGCGCGCGACTCTGAAAATGATGTTTGTGGAAATTACTTGGACGCGCATAAAGCACTTATCTTTTTGCACGGCTTTAACATGTCCGAAGAGGCGGTGGAAGAATGGGGCGATCGGCTTTTTAAGCATTTGTGGATCTCAGGTTTAAACGCGGCATTTTATAATGTCGCTTGGCGCAGTGACATTGGGAGCGCGGCGAATTATCATGAGAATGTCTCTAATGCCTTCGTTGTCGCCGCGCAGATAGCTCCCAGACTAAAAGCGCTTCCTGGCGAGAAAGTCTTAATGGCGCATTCATTAGGGAATGTAGTCGCCTCATCGCTTGTCAACGATTACGGACTTGATGTGTCGAGATATCTTATGTTTAATGCCGCAGTTCCCGCTGAGGCATATGATGTTAATTTCGTCCAAGCACCACAACTTGTACATCCAGAATGGCAAGAATATCCAGAGAACTCGTGGTCAGCTAATTGGCATAATTTATTCCAAGAGGAAAATGATGGACGCCGCGCACTTGGCTGGCCCGGACGCTTCGCAAATGTTGTCCCCTTTATCGTCAACTTTTATTCTACCGGTGATGAGGTGCTAGAGCTCGCCGCAGATAATGATATTTCTATTTTAACAGGTGTAACATCTGGATATAGGCAATATGCGTGGCATAGACAAGAACTTTGGAAAGGGCGTGCAGTAGCAAATGTTCTTGGCGGCACAACATGGTCAGGATGGAATATTGATGAATATGTAAAAGGGATCCGAAAGATCTCTGTAGCTCAGGCGAGACAAATGTCGGTCGCCGATTTTAGAACTAACACCGTATTTTATTGTTATCCACCGAATATGAAGAGTGCTGCAATAACACGAAGTGAAAGTAATGCACACCTTGCGTTGGGGATTCCTGCGCTAACGCCTACGGCAGGGGTAGTAAATATGTCGGATGTTCTGGACGGTGCAAATAGTGTAGATTTGAGAAAGAATATAAGTCTCCCAAATGGGATGCCCACACGCACGCGCTTCCCTAATCGGTGGCTACATTCTGATATTAACGATATTCCATATTTTTACACACATAAGTTATTTGAGAAAATAATAGAAAAAGGAAACCTAAAATGAAGAACTATCTATTAGCGTTATTTGTAATTTTTATTACATTATCGGCTTTGGCACTTAAGAAAGAGCCTGAATATAGAAAGGCGCGGCGTGAGGGTGCAGAAATGAAGGTAGTGCTACAT
>CAVCAF010000180.1:0-733 GCA_963600185.1 Azospirillum sp. 51_20
ATATGATTATCGGATAGTCCTGATCTGTCCAAATCTTCATTGGTTTACCTTTTTTTTTTTTTTTTTCTTTCTCTTAATGCACCCTTAACGGCAAAATCACATACAAGAAAGGAATGGAGCATTTCAAAATCGCGGGGTAAGTTCCGTCACGCAATTCGAAAATAACCTCATCATCATCAATAACCTTAAGTGCATCAAGAAGGAAGTTGGGGTTATAAAGTGCCTCAATCTTTTCACCTTTGTACTTTATAGGCAATTCATCCCGCGCGGAACCATAATCATAGACACCAGAAGTTACCGTTAAAAGGTCAGACTCGAAAATAAAGCGCATGGATTGAAGTGTATCCACACACATAATACTGACGCGCTCCACAACATCAATAAGTTGCTGGCGGTCAATTACTATGCGCTCTTTAAGTTCTTTTGGGATAACTTGGTAGAAATTAGGGTATTGCTCATCAATAAGCTTTGAATAAAGCTGGATATTATCAAACGAGAAGCAAATTTGTGAGCCCTTGATTTCAATAACGACATCCCCTTCGGTAAGCGAAATGCGCTGAATTTCTTGGACTGTCTTATTTGTGATAATACATTCTGTCGCGGATTCTTCTGGGAACTCTACTTCACATTCCACCATAGCGAGCCGTTTACCATCTAGACCAACCGCGGTAAGTTTTTGGTCTTTAAACTTAAGGAAAACGCCGCGGATAGAACGGCGACTATCATCAACTGC
>CAVCAF010000180.1:743-2506 GCA_963600185.1 Azospirillum sp. 51_20
GAATGGGAACTTAAAGCTTGTCGCGTCCGTTTTTTCGGGTAAGACAGGGAAATTCTTGGCGGGGAGGCCCATCATAGAATATTTAGCGGAACCTGCGACAATCTTCGCTTTTTCGTCCTTGTCAATCGTAATTTCAACTTGCCCTTCTATGGAAAGTGAAATTGAGTTGAAAAGTAAGCGCACAGGCAGAGTCGTTGCCCCTGGTTCCTGAACCTCACATTCTACTTCACAACAAATAGAAATCTCAAGGTCAGTTGTCCGTAATTTGAGTTTATTCTCCTGAGCCTCCAAAAGGACATTCTGAACGATAGGCGAGGTACTTTTACTCGGCACTATATTCTGGACGGCCTTTAGGGCATCTAAAAACTTTGTGCGTGCTATTGTGAACTTCATTTCGATTTTTCCTTCTTTGCTAGTTTACTTACACATAGTATACCAAATATAAGATAAAATATAAAGTATAGATTATAATAGTAGGTTTTTCAATATGTCGATAAATCGCTCAAACCCCCGATTTTATTGGGTGGAAATGACTTTTGGTTGTTAGTAGCCCTACTAATATTTTTTCGATACATGTTGAAGAGTGACCTTTCGTGTTGATATTCGTCGATAAGTAGCCCATTTATTGACAGCCCTGTCTATAGTTGTTAACAGACCTTTTCGTCCTCCGTTGAGTACCCAAACTCAGCCAAAATTTCGCTGAGAGCCGTCCGTAAAGTAGGTTCCGTTTCGAGGCGCTTGCCCATCGTTTTCACATTATACACGACGGTAGCATGTTTCTTATTGAACTCCTTTGAAATTTCGACGAGGGTATTAGATGAATATTTTCGCGCGATATACATCGCCATCTGCCGCGGAGTAACGAAAGTTGCCGAGCGATCATTCGCCACAATTTGCGCGAGGGTAACTCCAAACTTTTTCGCGACACTCTCTTGGATTTCCCTTACGGTTAACCGCCGTAGATTTTGCTCTTTCTCGATAAAGTCCTTTAAGATGAATGAGAGAGTATCGGTTGTGAAGACGATATTCGGGTTCATTTGCATCATGACGCAAACTTTCGCGAGCGCACCCTCTATTGCCCGAACATGGCTATTGATTTTAGACGCCAAAAACTCGAGCACCTTCTCAGGTACGGACGGAACCTTATTTTCCGTCTTCTTTTTCAGAATAGCGAGGCGCGTTTCATAGCCAGGAGCCTCAATTTCTTGCACCATTCCCCCCATAAACCGCGAAATAAGCCGCGCATCCAAAGCGGAAAGCTTATTAGGCGAGACATCAGAAGTCATGACGATTTGCTTATGTTGGGTAATGAGGTAATTGAAAGTATTAAAGAACTCCTCCTGGCACTGCTTACCGCGCTGTAAAAATTGGATGTCGTCAATGAGTAGGACGTCAAAATACCGATACCGCTGGCGAAGTTTTTCGCCCTCGTTATTGGCAATCGCGTTAACATACTCATTAAGGAAAGTTTCCGCAGTTAAATAGCAAACTGAGAGATTTTGGTTGGAATGTAAGATTTCGTTGCCAATCGCCTGCATGAGGTGGGTCTTGCCGAGTCCTGTGCCCCCATGAATAAAAAGAGGATTAAGCCCCTTCTCGCCAGGATGCGCCGCGACACCTTTTGCCGAAGCGAATGCCCAGCTATTGGAGGGACCTTCCACAAATTCTTTGAAGGTGTAGCTTGGGTCGAGCGGCAAAGTGGAAATCATTGCCGCGTTCGCGGCACTTTTAGTTTGGGCGTGGTTCGGTTTCGCCGCCTCTTC
>CAVCAF010000181.1:0-2503 GCA_963600185.1 Azospirillum sp. 51_20
TTAAGGTAACCTATCGTTTGGAAGGGATCGCGACAAACGATCCCTTTAAGGCGCAACTGAGCATGATTGGCCGTCGCTACAAAAAAGGAACGGCGCTTGTGGATAGGGAAAATGTCCCGACGCTTGGTTATTGGGTGCGCGACCCTAATGGCGGGCAACCTTGGGAAGAGGCTCTTGGTAAAGTAGTCACTTATACGAATGATGTTAGTGGGCTACGGTATGTTTATGCTAAAGGACAAAGTGCGCGGCAAGATTGGCAAGATGGTTCATACGCGCACTTAGCGTTTAAAAAGGTCGCGCCTGAAAGTTGGGTCGGCGGCTTCTCTATCGTGGATAAGGCAGACCCCCGCAGTGATTTGGCGCTTGCAATGTCCGTCGCCGAGCGTGTGGTAGCGCTCTCGCTTTCTTCGCCGCGCGTTTATAATTGGTTTGATGAGACTTTCTCAAAGTTAGCGTATAAGATGCATATAACCAATTGCTCTACGATGGATAGAACCTTTACGCTTTCTCATACGACGCGCTCTTATGATGGTGAAGTAGTCGAGTCGGGCAAGCAAGAAGTAACTATAAAGGCAGGCGCGAGCCAAGAAGTGCCCGTCACATTCCCTGTGCAAGCACCGCGCGGTATTTTCTTCGTAGAAGCGTCTGCCGCGGGAAAAGACGGTACGGAACTTGCCTTCTCGCGCACGAATCTCGCTAAATTGCCACGCTTTGAGTTTAAATCTACACCCGAGACAAGCGTCTTTGGTATTTCCGCCTATTGGCCAATTCCAGATGAGGAGTCCGTTCAGCGTTTGATGGACCGCATGGGTGTACGGTGGGTCCGCAATGGCGATACAAAGTTGCAACATCCACCGCGCGTCGCCAATCACCATTCGAATTGGAAGAAAGGGTTAGAGGGTGAGGCGCGTGAGAAATGGATTCTTGACCAACTCGAGAAATGCCGCGCCAATGGCAATCGTTATTGGGAGTTTGGCAATGAACTTAATATGACGACGCTGGGTATCGGCATGGCGGGGGGCGGTATTGGCAGGGCAATTGCCGCGCCGCTTTATGCCCAGTGGGTGAAGGATATTGTGCGTATTCGCGCCGAAAAGGGCTATGAGGATGTGCGGTTGCTGAGTTTAGGTGTCGCGGGTTTTGATAGGACTTTCTTTAATAAAATGGCGGAGCTTGGTCTTTGGCAAGATTTGGACGGCTTTTGCTTGCACCCAGGACGCGGCAACTTTGTTGTGGACTATCCGTATTTAGAGCCTGAGGACTGGCGTGGCGCGGCAAAAGAAATTGAGGACCCGGTAAAAAAGCGCAATTTAGCCCATTCAAATTATTGGAACTTTTTGCATAGCGTGCGTAGTTGCATGGGACTCATCGCGAAAAATGGCGAGAAGCCTCTTTGGCTAACAGAGATATACGCCGCGACAAATCCCAATAGTTGGTGGGAAGACACCCTTCGTAACGCGGCGGATAATACCTTTCTGATGTATTGCTTTATTAAAGCGGATGGTGTAAAATGTGGCATGTTCTATCAGTTATTCGATTCCGTCTGGTATAATCGCTTAGGGATAAAGCCAAAAGATCGGGAGTTCTTCTTTGGGCTCGTCAATCGCGATTTGAGCTTTAAGCCGTCGCTTATGGCGTATTGTGCCGTGGCGGAGTTTTTAGATGAGGCGACTTTTGACGGCTGGTTTACATGTCCACAAGCGACGACGCACGCTATGCGCTTTAAAACACCGAAGGCTACCGCGGCAGTTCTTTGGGATCGGAGTGAAGGGCTTCTCTTGAATGCGGACCATGGCAAGGGGCGCTATCGCTCCCCCGAGGCATGGGATAACCGTTGGGTTAAGAGCGTCCCCATAACATTCAAGGCGGCGGGACCAATTACCGTAATGGACGCAATAGGCCGCAAGCGCACGCTTGAGCCTGTTAATGGCGTTGTTGAAGTCCGTGCCAATGGCTCAATTCAGGTTGTAGAGGGCAAAGATCTCCAGATCGTTAACCCATAAGGAGTCACATGAAGTTAGCGACTATTATCGCGACTTGCCTAATGAGCGCGTACTCATTGGGTTTGGGGGCAGAGGTGGCACTCGCCCGCGCCCCCCAAAGTGCGCCTGAGGCTGGTCTTGAGCAACTTAGTAAGTTCATAACTTTACGCGGCGAGGGGGCGCATTTTGAGAATGTTTGCCTTTCCCTATTTGAGCGGACGCGTGATTATAGGCTAAATGGCACAACGCACGCTTTGAAAGGGGCTAAGTTGTATGCGGATGAAGCCTTAGCACTTCTGCCCTTACTCCAATACCTCACGGAAGGCGAAGAAGTTAAAATGCGCACCGCGGCACTTTCTCTGCTTGTCGAGGGGCTATTGGAGCTTTCAACTTATGTTGAGCCTTCTTATCGCGATCGCTATTTTAATGGTGCCGTTAAGATTGCCGCGGAGGATTCTTCTTGCGCCGCCCAAGTTCAAGAACATATTCAGCGTTTACAGAAGCGGATATCTCAGCTAGCC
>CAVCAF010000182.1:0-2471 GCA_963600185.1 Azospirillum sp. 51_20
AAAAGATGCTTATGTTTTACACAAAACATAAGCATCTTTTCTCTAAAACCTAAGCATCTTTTGCCGCGGAGATAAGCAAGATCTCTTTTGGGGGATTATTTTAGACAGGATTAACAGGATTCTGGGCACTTTTTTATCCACGGATTTACACGGATTATCACGGATTTTGTCTCACGCAGAGCCGCAGAGCCCGCAGAGAGTTCTGACGCAAAAACTTTGCTCTAGTTGAAGACTCTTTGCAAAGACAAGTCTTAGAGCACAAGCGGGGCTTCTACATCTATTGCGGGTTTTGCGCCGTAATGTTCTATGCGGCGTTGGTAGTCTCGCCCTAGATAATAATAGCGCAAACTATCCGTCGTCGCGTCGCAGATGCCTTCTAAGTCCGCCTTAAGCCGCGTCCATTGTGCAGGATCCACATTGCATTCGAATACTGAGTTTTGCACACGGATGCCGAAGTCCTGACATTTCTTGGCGATGCGGCGCAAACGCCGTTGCCCCAAAGCGTCCACCGTTGAGACATCATAACTAACTAAAACCATCATACGAGCGGTCTCCCTATTTTACAATAAAAGGTGGATAAGCGTCCAAATCGCCGCGCAAGTGCCGCGCTAATAGTTGCGCCTGTATAAAAGGTAGTAGTCCAACTTCCACTTTCTCATTTAAAAAAGGGTGCACGAGTTGCTCTTTCTTACGATTTTGCCACTCCACAAGAATCGTCTTGCGTGCCGCGTCCGACATCTCAACCGCACCTGACTCTGTGAAGCGGAAGTCCTTCTTCTTTAGTTGCCCCCTATTCACAAGGGATAACGCCGTTCTATCCGCAAAGAAAGCACGGAACTCTTCCATTAAATCCAAAGCGAGACTCGCGCGTCCCGAACGCAGGGCATGCAAGAACCCGACTTGCACATCTAAACCCACACTCTTCGCGGCACCCGCACAATCGTTCGCCAAGAGAACATAAAGGAAGGAAAGTAGTGCATTCATAGGGTCACGCGGCGGACGGCGATTCCTATCTTCAATCTGGAAGTCCCCCGATTGCCCCACCAAGAGCGAATTAAACGCCCCAAAATAATATGCCGCGGCCTCGCCTTCTAAGCCGCGTATTGCGTCCAAGGGTTCCGTCGTCCGTAGTCGCTGAATGACATTAGCGAGTTGGGCAACGGCTTTCTGACACACCGCGTCCTCACCATGGTCGCGCACACGCCGTTGCAGAATGGTCCGTGCGTTCAGCACCTTACCTATAACGATGTTCTTAGCAACTTCAGCACTCTTTAGGGGGTCGCGCGCCGCCTCAATTTGGGCTACGCGCAAAAGGACATTGCCACTCTTACCGCCTTCCACACAGGCGAGAGGGCGACCATATTCCGTTAGAAAACTTACATAAACGCCGCGCTCGGCACAAAGTCCCATCAAATAAGGGCTCACTAGTACATTGCCGAAGCACACAAGCGATTGAAGCGTATGGATAGGTAGGCGCATGAGCGTTTTACCCTCACGCTCCGCAACAACCGTTTCACCTTCTCTATGAAGATAAGTGCCTTGGGTCGTCACATAAAGCGTGTTAAGGAGTTTCTTCACACAGCCACACCTTCTAATTGCCGCGCTAACCACGCACGCGCCGAATGAGCTTGCGATTTAGGCGAACACTCCTCAACTAACGAACAAGCCTCGCACCACTTACCATATTCCGCCTTAGGGATAACGCCCGCGGCAAATAACTGATGCACCTTCGCCGCGGTTTCTTCCGTCAAAGCACGCAAGTCCGCGTCAAAAGCGACATCCAGCCGATGCCGCGTCTTCCCATAAAAGAGTGCACCCTGTGCAATCTCAACCTTAAGCATCTCTTCTAGGCACATCGCCTGCGCACAAAGCTGGACTTCATCCGCGCGTCTACCATTCGGCTTGCCGTGCTTATATTCTACTGGATACGGAAGCCACCTGCCACTCCTACCCACAAGTGTAGCCCCATTGGGGTTGCTCTCACTAACACGATGAAACTCCACCATGTCAGCTACTCCCGCAATCCCCAATCGACGAGAAACAAGACGGAGCGTTGCCGCGACACATATATCACGCCGCGATTCATGCGCACTTGAGTCCACATGTTCATGCAACGCCCGCCCTTCCGCCGTCAACCGATTCTCCGTCCATATCCCATCTACATGAATAAGCGCACACTGCCGCGGACAAAACACATAGTGTTGTAAGGCAGAAAGCAGTATCATCTCATCGTCGGCGAAAACCATCACAAAACTCCAAGAAATTCATTGTTCATAGCCTTCGCGACTTGTAATCCGCCCGCCATATATCCAAGAAAACGACTATATTCAAGCGTCCAAAAATAAAGCCCTGGCAAAAATGAACATTCACGGATCGCATATTGAGCAAACTTCTTATTTCGAATACTCACGCTCTTCAGTTGAATCTCTCGCCAATCAATCGTGTCGCCCCTCTCAATTCGGCTAATAAGA
>CAVCAF010000183.1:0-2452 GCA_963600185.1 Azospirillum sp. 51_20
CGCCATTGGTTCGATCCCAGTCAGTCGCACCAAGTAAAAAATCGCTCTCACCCCCCTTATTGAGATACACAGCGAACACAAAAAAGCAGGGGCGCAGTCCCTTGCGCCCCCATGTATCAGATTATTAAAGACTCCTTAATCTTCTGATGAGAAATTAAGTGACGGTGCCTTCTTTGCAGGCTTGAGTGGCCAGGAGAAGCGCTCGGGGGACGGATAACATCCGTACCGCCGCGGAGGCAACGGACGCTTCACATTGACATTATCACGGATGATCCACGCTGACTCATTCGTGACGACATTTCTGCCGCGCCAAGTGATAAAGGGTTTCTGTTCTCCTTTATTATACCACCACGCGTTGCCTTGAAGGACGGTTCGTGCTTCTGGCGGCTTCTTCGATTTGCCGCGGAGGCATTCCCTAAGCTTATTCACGAGTGGATAGCGCGAAATCCAAGGTTCCTGGTCAACAGGTTGTGCCTCGATGCGGCTCACCACCTCAGGATTCACCTGCGGCTTCCAATTGATATTCATCACGAGCGCATTATCGCCGCCCCAGCAATCGAGCGGCATCGGGTAGACATCCTCGAAGGTGTTATCTTGCACACGATTCCCGATATCCGAGAGGCACACACCACCGCCCTGAATATTACGGAACTCGTTTGAGATAATCGTATAGCCTGCGCCGCCGTCGTCAATCATAATGGCGCGGGCAAGCTGGGTCTTATCCGTCAGAATCATGTCACGGAAGCGGTTATAGGCGATTACATTGCCGAAGGTCGTCCAGTCGCGTCCGCAATAGTACGCACCCATTTCGTTGGAAAGGCGCAACATATCAAAGACATCGTTGCCGATGACCTTAACTTCGCGTCCGCTATTGCCAATGCCCGCGTGGGGACCGCTATTGATTGTATTGTCGCGCACGATAACACCCTGCCCCCAGACCCAAACGCCTGGCACATACGAGAACTCCTCCTGTCCCATATCATGGATGTGGTTATTCTCAATAATGACATTATGGTCGCGCTCAACGAGCTTACCGCTATCCGCCGTGCCGATAACGACTGCCATGCTACCAATGTTGTAGATATCGCACCCCGCGACGCGAACATTTTCCGCGTGGGAGATATCGAGCGCCTTCATACCGATATTGCGAATCTCACATGAGAGGACTTGGACATCGGGGCTCTGCAAGGTTAGTGCCGTGCCGCGGAAGTTCTGAAAAACAATACCGTCCAGCGTAAGCGGACCTGCATGTTGAGAGAGGAAGGCACCATCCGCGAGGGTAAGTTCGCAAGCGCCTGGCGAGCGATCACGCGCCGACGGCGGCCAGAAGTAGAGAATGCCCTTCTCGCGGTCAATATAGTATTCGCCACCCTTATCGAGTTCGCAAAGAATGTTAAAGCCGTACCACGGATGCTCTCTGCCGCAGGAATGGAAGTAGCCGAAGGAATTGCCGCGCACAGGCACGCCTTCCTTCTCCCAAATTGTGCAGGTCGCGGGATCCATCTTGCCGAACTGGAAGCTATGCGAAGCCCAACCCGAAGTGAAGAAGCCAATGCCGCAGGGATCTTTCTCCTTCATCCAGCGGAACGGACGCGTCTCGCCTGGAACCATAACCTTATCAATACCGAAGCGCACCCACGAGCCATTGCCTGGATGCCGCCACTTCATCTCGAGCGCACCTTCCACAACGCCCACGGGGTCGGCGATATGTGACCAGCGGTTATTGGGCCAGCGGGCAATCGTCTGCAACTCACCATTCCAAATAAGGCGCATACCGCGCAGCGGGTCACCGTAGTTTGTAATGCCTGCCGCTTTAAGATCCGCCATCATAATATGCTTGCGCGGGTCGCCCATGACGGGGTTCTCTAGGAAGTTCACATCCTCAAGTCCCGTCGCAGGCACGAGTTCAGGGAGTGGCACGCCGCCTGTAAAGAATACTTTTCCGCGGTTGGCAGCGCGAAGGGTTAGGCGACCCGTATGCTTACCGAGGGTGTCGTTATTCTGATTGATAATGACCGTTGAAGTAAAGCGATAGGAGCCATCCGCCAAAGTAATCTCAATATCTGCCGCGGGGTTCTTGCCCCAAATGCCGCGGACTTTCTGGAAGAGTTCCGGCGTGGGGAAGGTTCCGTCCTTAGTTGGCGCGAGGGTAATGCGCTGGGGAACAGGCACAACATCTCCATCCACGAGAATCCCCGCCGCCCACATCTTTGTGCCGCGGTATTTCTCGGGCTTCTCCTTGGATTCAGCAACTGCCTCGCGGCTGGGTTCTTTTGAATCAAGCGTAATCTCAACGACATGGATCTTATCGTCATTATATGTCCCGAGCGGAAGCGGGTTAATGCGATGATAAGAGCTATAGGCGCAGTTTGCTATAATAATGTCCGTTCTCTACGAAAATGGTAGAAGCCAGTAAAGGCCCCGTTTGCCAAATACTGTCCGTTTTGTTATA
>CAVCAF010000184.1:0-2386 GCA_963600185.1 Azospirillum sp. 51_20
AGCGAAGATAGTGCTCACAGCTGAGCAAAAGAAAGACCTCCACGCGTTAAGCGAGAAAATGAGAAAGAAAAACCTCAAAGCGTCTCAGGGTGGCAGAGACAGTAGGAACGCCACCCCCTGTCGCGTAAGAGGGGGTGCCGTTTCTACTGTCTCGCCCACCCCGAGACAGTGTCTCTTTGGGCGAAGCGTCGCTGTAGCCTAGTCGCTAGGTTTAACGCAACTTGATCTTTGACAATTGAATATAAAACTTATCGTCGTCCGGCGCGGTTGTAGTCCCAAGGGACGAAGCCGATCTTGCAAGCGGGGGAGCCCGCCTTCAAATGGAAGTCATGCCGCGGCACATCCATAAAAAGTGGGTCTGCCACAACACACTCAGGCTTTCCTTCCAGATTTGGAGTCCTTTTCGTGCACCAAACGAGGTTCTTGCCCCAGTCTATTTTCCCTGCAGTCGCCCGCTTAGCTTCAGGGATGGGATCCGTGACAACCTCGTGCCCGTCTTTAACATGGACGATGCTACCCGTTGCCCTAAAGAACGGAGAATCATTCTCCCAATAGACAATGTTGCGGTCAATGGTGACGCTACGGTGTTCCTCCTCGCAGGTCAGCATAAGTTGTGCGTTCGCGGCATTAACAAAGATGTTATTGCGCACGATATTGTTGCGTCCGTAATGCTGGTGGTATGCCGCGTCTTTCACATCATAGACGAGGTTGTTCTCGAAGACAATGCCTTCACTGCCCTCGTCATTGTAAAGTCCCCAGCCGCCATATTCAAGCGAACGGATAGAATGGATGACATTATTCGAGACGCATGTCCCGAAGCTCGTCCCGAGCGTGTACACGCCGCCCATATCGGACATTACACCCTTGCCAATATCGTAAATACGGTTAAAGGCAATCGTATTGCGTTGTGAAAGCGAGATCGAGTAGCCCCATGTCCAGCCAACCGAGACACCTGTATAGTAGAGGTCGCTAATGTCGCAATGGGTGACGGTGCAGTCCGAAGCCTGCGTAATAAGAACGCCGCATGCCTCGGGATTCACGAGTCCCGCATGGGAAATCGTGCAATCGTCAACCGTAATAAAGGCGCACGGGAAGTACGGCGCGACACTTGGGTCGCCGTAGGGTATGACGCGTCCCTTAAATGGGAAGTGCGATTTAATATCCTTCGGCTTAAAGTAATTCGCCTTCTCGTCGCCAATAAAGACTCCGCCCGCACCCAAATCGGTCATCTCGCAACGCGTAATGCGGTTTGAGACGCATCCAATATCCATGCGAATGGCGTAGTTCTCCGTGTGGGCGACGCGGCACTTATCAAAAGTGACGCGCCGGGCGCCCTTCGCGTAAAGGCATCCGCCAACCTTCGTCGCCGCCTGTCGCTGATAAAGTTGCACGAACCCCGACGGTAAGCGGTCACCTTGCATTGTCGAGAGTTCAAAGGAAATCCCTTCAAATGTGATATCCGTCACATACTGCCCTTTTGCGGGATCTCCCTCAAGGCGAAGAAGGCTCGGCAACCCCGCCGTCGGTGCATAAGCCTGAAACGTCGCTAAGGTCTCACCCGCGAGCGGACGATACCGAATGCGTTCCGCGGCCTTATCATAGAACCACTCGCCAGGCGCGTCAAAACCAGCACGGACATTCTCAAAGCAAAAGAGATTGTTCTTCCGCGCCCACTCCTTCCAAGACACCATCTCCCACTCGCCCGTATAAAGCGTCAGTGCGCGTTCGGCAGGGTCCCACCCCGCGACGGAAAGTGCCCCATACGACCACTTAATGCGCGCTTGCAACTCAACTGCCGCGAGTTCTTCCGCGGGTAGTCCCGTAAGAACATCCGCCGCGGAATCTTTCACAACGGCACGCAAGGTATAAGTGACCCTGCCTTCCGCATTCGTTGTCGGGGTCTGAACTGCCGCGTCTACAGCAAAGAAGCCCGTATTGGGATGGCGTGAACGGACGGCTCGCCGCCCATTAACATAAAGCGACTGAAACCAGACTGGCTTACCATCTACCCCCTTCGGGACAGGTGCGGACCAAGAGCCGTCCCCCTCATCACGCCAATTCGTCAAAAGTCCACCGCCTGCGAAAACTGCCGCGCCGCCCTGCGCCACCCAACGAACAGGGGCACTCGGCGACCCCGAATCCTCAGGCGTAATCACGAGGGGCTTTGTAAGCTCATAGCGTCCGGGCGCGACTTTAACCGTCCAAGCCGATGTGTCCCCCGCCTTCTTCGCGACACGGATCTTCTCAAGTGCCGCGTGCGGAGAGAGTCCCCCAGGCGAAACCTGCAACTCTCCTGCCCAAAGGCAAGATGTCGCGAAACAGACGAGCGCCCGCAATTCGTTATAATATTAGACACCGAAACAAAAATGGCGAGTTGTCGAAGGGT
>CAVCAF010000185.1:0-2368 GCA_963600185.1 Azospirillum sp. 51_20
GAGTTGTAGAATTGTAGAAAGCTCTACATCTCTACATTTCTACACGGCTATTAAAGAATCTCTGCGAGCTCCGCGGCTCCGCGTGAGTAAATAAGAGCCCAAATCCTGTTAATCTTGTTAATCCTGTCTAGAAAATAGAATAAGAGATTATCAATTCCTTTCTTCCTCTCCCTATTTCAACTAGCGTAAAGGCTTTGCGTTCCCTTTGCTGTCTTTGCGTTAAAACCGTGATAATCTATGGTTTCTTATTGCAGACGAAGAGGGTTAAATGCTATAATATAGATGTTTTAAATTACTAATGCAAATAAATCAACAGCGACGATTACGGCGTGGCACCGCGGCACTTGTGGCGGGCTTTGGTTTGTTTGCGTTTTCTGTAGGTGCTTCTGAAGTGGAATCTGTAATTATGAAAGTTAAAACGGCGAAACAGTATCCGTTAATCTCACTCTTCGCGGGTGCGGGCGGAATGGATCTTGGCTTTGAGAAGGCTGGGTTTACGGTTGCTGTCGCGAATGAGTACGACCCAAAGATATGCCCAACTTATCGCAAGAATCATCCTCATACGAAACTTATTGAGGGTGATATCCGTAAGATTGACGCGCGGGAATTGCCCGAGGGCGCGATTGGGTTAATTGGGGGTCCTCCCTGTCAGAGCTGGAGTGAGGCGGGTTCGCTGGGCGGCATAAACGATCCGCGTGGGCAATTGTTTTATGACTACATCCGTATTTTGCGCGAGAAGAAGCCACTCTTTTTTGTCGCCGAGAATGTATCGGGCATGCTGGCTCAGCGCAATGCCGAGGCTGTCGCGAACATACTCAAGATGTTTGACGCGTCGGGGTATACGGTGCATTATAAGTTGCTGAACTCAAATGATTATAATGTCCCTCAGATTCGTGAGCGCGTCTTCTATATTGGCTTTCGCAAAGACCTTAAGATTGGCGACTTCACTTTCCCCACGCCGTTAGAGGGTAGGAAGTTGACTTTGCGCGACGCGATTTGGGATTTGAAAGATACAGCGGTGCCAGCGCTTCCGAAGAATAAGCACCGCCCCGACCTCAAGATTCTCAATCATGAATATTTTATAGGCAATTACTCGACCATCTTTATGAGCCGCAATCGCGTAAAGTCGTGGGATGAGCCTGCATTTACGGTGCAGGCCTCGGGGCGACAGTGTCAATTGCATCCGCAAGCACCGAAGATGGTTCGCGTGGAGCGCAATCGCATGAAGTTCGTTGAGGGCAAAGAAGATCTCTATCGTCGCTTAACGGTTAGGGAATGCGCGCGCATACAGGGCTTCCCCGATGACTTCGAGTTTCTTTATGAAGATGTGGATATGGGTTATAAGATGATTGGCAATGCTGTACCCGTTAACTTCGCCTACGCTGTTGCGAAGCAGATAATGGCGTGCCTTGAGCGGAATAATTGTCTTTAAGAAAGGGACTAGCGATGAGTGCAAAGAGTAATGATTATGGACGCGCCTATGAGTTCGCATGCCTAAAGATTCTGGCGCAAGAATTGCGTCCACTCCGCGCGGTCGCTATTGAGGATAATTCAAGTTATGTCGCGGCAAAAGAGGCGTGGGAGCGAATCCCTGCCGCTTTGCAAAAGAATCTAATTGCTAGTTCGCGTGCGGCAGTTGAGATACTGCTTGAGTGTGAGGTGTTTTTGACGGAAGGCACGGACGCGTTAACGCTCAATTTACAATCGGACTCCCACGGCGAAGAAGGTGATGTAAGAGATATTATAGTTGCGCGAAGGGCGTGCGGATGGGAAATCGGGCTTAGCCTTAAGCACAATCATAAAGCGGTTAAACATAGCAGACTCGCTACAACGCTTGACTTTGGCGAGAAGTGGTATGGTGTAGCTTGTTCACGGACTTATTGGACGGCGATAGAACCTATTTTTAAGCGTCTTCACGCGGCAAAAGAGAAAGGAATGCTTTGGCGCGAAATAAAGGATAAAGGACTTACTGTTTATAAGCCATTACTTAGCGCATTTATTGAAGAAGTGAAACGCCAAGCGGCGACGCAGGTCGCTTTGCCGCGGCACTTAGCAGAATATCTATTAGGCACATTTGACTTCTACAAGGTTGTAAGCATTGATCGCGAAGAGACGACTTATGTTACGCCTTATAATTTAAGAGGACAGTTAAATAAGTCCGCGCGAATGGTTCAGCCTAAGATTAAAATTAAGAAAACGGACTTGCCGACACAAATACTCGCTTGCGACTTTCTGAACGGACATAACAATAAGGTGTTTATGGCGATGGATAATGGCTGGCAATTCACTTTCCGTCTGCATAATGCATCCTCGCGGGTTGAACCTTCATTAAAGTTTGACATCCAACTCGCAGGCTGGCCTATTACAC
>CAVCAF010000186.1:0-1667 GCA_963600185.1 Azospirillum sp. 51_20
GAATCAATTCCGCGTGCGGCATCAGGCAAGTTTCGTGCCGTTGTGAAAGTTTGAGAAGCGTTATAAGTAAGGACTAAAACTATGAAACAGATATTACAATCATTTAAGACAGGCGAGATGTGGCTTGCTGAGGTACCAGCACCACTCTGCAGGGTGAATGGCGCTGTTGTAAAGACGGTGTCGAGTTTTGTTAGCGCAGGGACGGAGCGTATGCTCGCTGAGTTCGCCAAGAAGGGGCTTCTGGGTAAAGCGCTTCAGATGCCTGACCAGGTTAAGAAAGTTTTGCGGAAGATGAAGACGGAAGGCGTTTTCGCGACATTAGAGAAAGTTCAAGCGAAACTTGACCAGCCTATTCCACTCGGCTATTCAAGCGCGGGTGTTATCGTTGAGGTTGGGGCTAATTGTCAGGGACTTGCCGTGGGAGATCGCGTGGCGTGCGGGGGCGCAGGTTTCGCCAATCATGCTGAATATAATTATGTGCCGCGTAATTTGCTTGTAAAAATTCCAGAGGGGGTTAGTTTTGAGGATGCCTCGTGCGCAACGGTTGGCTCGATTGCCCTTCAGGGCGTGCGTCAATGTGAAGTGCACCTAGGCGAGTCGGTTGCTGTTATTGGCTTAGGTCTTATGGGGCTTCTTGCCGTTCAGATGTTGAAGGCGAGTGGATGTCGCGTGATAGGGTTTGATCCAAATGTTGCGCGTTGTCGTTTAGCTTCTGAACTTGGTTGTGATCGGGTGGTCAGTGATAATCTTTCTAATGAGGCACTCGCATTCTCTGCTGGGCATGGGGTGGCCGCCGTCCTTATTACGGCGGCTACACATTCGGATGAGCCTGTTACGGTCGCGGGTGAGATTTGTCGTAAGAAGGGACGCGTTGTCGCGACGGGTCTCGTGGGCATGAACCTTCCCCGCGATGCTTACTATAAAAAGGAGGTGGACTTCCGCTTGAGTTGTTCTTATGGTCCAGGTCGTTATGACCCTGTTTATGAAGAGCAGGGAGTAGATTATCCGTTTGGCTATGTGCGGTGGACAGAACAGCGTAATATGGCGGCATTTTTGGAACTTGTTGCAGAAGGTAAAGTTACACCTTCTAAACTGGTTACACATCGCTTCCCATTCGATGATGCGCTTGAGGCTTATCAGATCTTACTGGGTGTTCGTAAGGAGCCCTCGCTTGGCATTGTTCTTGAATATGGCGCGGCAGAAGAGAAATTAGACATAAAGCCTGTTAAGCGTCGCGTTGACTTTGAGCCTCAGGGTGCGGGAGACAGTGTGCCATCTATAACGGTGGGCGTAAGTTTTCTTGGCTGTGGCAACTTCGCGAAGTCCGTTTTGTTGCCAACATTAAAGAAGACGGCGGGTGTGAAACTGCGCGGCGTTTGTACGGCGAGTGGTATGAGTTGTGGCGAAACGGGACGCAAAGAAGGGTTTGCTTTCGCGGCTACCGATGCGGATGAAGTGCTTAAGGATAGCGAAACGAATCTTGTGATGGTAACAACGCGGCATGATTTACATGCTTCGCAGATTGCTAGTGCTGTAAAAGCGGGCAAGTATGTATTCTCCGAGAAGCCGCTTTGCATAAATGAATCGCAATTGGGGCAAATTCCTCGCTCCAATCGTATTATGATTGGCTTTAATCGTCGATTTAGTCCACATGCAGTGCTCTTGAA
>CAVCAF010000186.1:1677-2337 GCA_963600185.1 Azospirillum sp. 51_20
GCTCTTGAAAGAGTATTTCTCCCGGCGGACACAACCGCTTGTAATGCATTATCGCGTAAATGCGGGTGCAATCCCGAAGGATGTTTGGATTCAAGACCCATCCGTAGGCGGAGGTCGTATGGTTGGCGAGGGATGTCATTTCATTGATTTCATGAGCTTCGTTTGTGGTGCGTCCGTTGAACGCGTCCAAGCGATGTGTATTCGTACGGACAATGCCGCTGAGACACCCGAAGATTCAATTAGTGTCAATTTCCAATTTATGGATGGGAGTATTGGTACGCTTGAATATGTTGCCTTGGGAGATACGGCATTGCCGAAAGAGCGTTGTGAAATACAAGGTGAGGGTTCAACGGCGGTGATGGATAACTTTACATCGACTGTTTGCTCTGGTCGTCTCGGCAAGCGTAAACTTAAGGGTCGTCAGCAGAAGGGTTTCGTGGAGGAGCTCGCCGCTACAGTCGCGGCAGTTAAGGCAGGCGTGGGAATGCCGATCGCGTTTGATGAAATCGCGAATGTAACACGGACGACTTTTGCCATTTTGAAGGCCGTCAAGAGCGGAGAAAGTGTAAAGGTGTGAATATCGGGCGACTTTTTAGAACGATTTGTTATCTGAAGCCTCGTCAAATCTGGTTTTGGATTTGGCGGCACATACAGAGAAAG
>CAVCAF010000187.1:0-2292 GCA_963600185.1 Azospirillum sp. 51_20
CCCCCCCCCCCCCCCCCCCGACATTAAAAAAGTAGCAGTTGGCGATTATTCGCAACAATTGGAGATGCGTTCTAAGTTTGTGGAATGCAGGAGTCCCTCTTGTTGTTATGTGATACCTTCATCTTTTGAAAGTTGGAATGTTTTAAAATGGGTAGTTGGAATGAAAAAGCTTATAGTTGTTGTTTTGGGTTGTGTTGTGCTGAATACTTTAGCTTATGCGGCATCGACTAGTACTACTAGAACATTGCTAGATGAAATTGCCACTGTTGATAGTGTGGCAGATGAGGCAATTAATCAGATAACCTCGCAAACGGAACTTGCTAAATGTCAGTCTAGTTGGCGTGAGGCGTGGCTGAAGGGGCTGGGAGGACTCCCAACGCGGACACCTCTTAATGCGCAAGAGGGTCCCATTATTAGTTGTGAGGGTTTCTCATTTCAGAATGTTTTATTTGAATCTCAACCAGGCGTTTATGTTGTTGGACACCTAGCACTGCCAGCTTCTCCCAGGTTCAAACCGCCCTATCCTATCGTCTTAATGCCTATGGGGCATTCAAATGACGGCATTATTTATCCGCCTTATGCTGCGCACCTCGCAATGATGGCGAAGGCTGGTTTTGCTGCGTTTTCGTGGGATCCAATCTCGCAAGGAGAACGCCGTCAAACGCGTCCCCTATTTGATTATTCGGGCAATTGCTCAACCGAACACGCGCAGCTCGGTGTGCGAGGTTGGCTTGTTGGATGGAACTTCGCGCGTTTTCTTATATGGGACGGCATCCGCGCACTTGACTATCTAGCGACGCGGCGCGATGTAGATTGTTCGGCGGTTGGCGTTTGTGGTACATCGGGTGGCGGCACACAAAGTGCATACCTGCAGGCTTTTGATCCTCGCATCAAGGTTGCGTTCCCAAATTGCTTTATCTCGTCCGTTCGCGCTGTTTTCTCAGAGCGTGGGTGTCACGATGCAGAACAGTTCTATTGGGGACAGTTACTGGACGGTGTCAATCACGCCGCGATCCTCGCCTTAGGTGCTCCGCGCGTCTGGTTGGCGACTGGTAGCCGATGGCAGGACTATTTTCCGCAGGCTGGTGCAGTAGCGACATTTGCCGTTTACTCTAATCTTGTTGAAAGAATTGGTGGCGCGACACCTTGGCACTTTCACTGTGCAGGCCCTCATGGGTTGTCGTTGCCGACACGCACGGCGCAGGTTGATTGGATGTTACATTGTTTGCGTAAGGGCGTAGCGCCGAAAGCACGCGCTGAATACTGGGCACTTTCAAGGGGTGACCACGCGGGAGCGAATGATCCAGCGAATGCCGCGCCACTACCATTCCCAACAAATGCCGCGTACTTTACATCAACGCATCATGTTCGCGACTTGTCAGGATTCAGGAGCCTGTATGATCTTATCGCTGAACGAGCGCAGAAGTTAGAAAGTGCGCGTCGTTTGAAGACGCCTAAAGCGTTGCGTGAAGTTGTTCGTCGGCGCGCGAATATTCGACCGCTTGCGCTTTTGCGCAACGATGGTCTAGTCAGACAATTGCCGTTTGACCATCCGAAGAATAGTTGGTGGTATTTAAAGGGAGCCTTTGGCACACGGCGTGAAAATGAAGCAGCGATGTTAGCGACTCTTGGACGAAGTGTTGTTGGACGCGATGCTGAGAACATTATTGTGGTAAGCGCGGCAAAGGTCATGGCGAATGGCGGTCGCCCCATTATTTTAAAGGCGAAGGGCTGGGACTGTATAGCCGCTGCCCATGCCTACGCGGCAGAACCAGAACTCTTTTCGGGAATTGACTTCACGAATCCGCCGCCGAGTTGGACATCTCTTGTAACTAATCCCGACCCGAGGAACGATTCTTACGCAATCAGTGTCTGGGGCGCACTAGAGGAGTATGATTGGATGGAACTCGTCCCTGAGATTAAGAAAGAAGGAACTATTGAATGAAACTGACACGAAAAGAGTTTATGGTAGGCTTGACGGCGGCAACAATGCTGAATGTGCAGCGCCACAGGCTATTCGCGGCATCACAGACGGCTGAATTGCCGTTTGGTGCGGGGGAGGCACCGCTTTCGCCGCGAATTCGTCGGTTACTTGATCGGGCGCTTGACCATGATGTTTTTCCGAAACCTGTGTCCGTTACATATGATCCATCTGACTTTAAGTTGCCCGAACCTATTCGTATTGGTAAGCGGTTAAAGGAGTATATTGTGGCGCAACCTGTCGCTATTCGTGCCGATGAGGAGTTAGTTGGTTGGTTGCCATTTGATGGTTCTGTTGAAAGTGATCTTTAT
>CAVCAF010000188.1:0-2283 GCA_963600185.1 Azospirillum sp. 51_20
CCGCGCGATTTTCTCGGTTTAACGCGGGGCGGGTACTTTGAACCGCCCATGCCGAATACCGCCAAGAAACTGCCATGTTACATCGAGCGATCCATCCGCGAGAAGCTTCCCGTTCGCGGCAATTTCATGCATCCCACAATTGATGAAGAGAAGCTCCACATTCGAATCGCTAAACTTCCAGTCCGTTACGGACCACTTGCCGCGCCCAACCGAGAGGCACCGCCCATCCGTGCGCACTAACCGCCAGCCATCCGCCGTCGGCGTAACTTCCGCCTTATCAAAGCCCTCAAAGACCTCCTTACCATTCCCTTCAAGCGGCAACGCTAAAGACGCACACTTCGTGCGCAACGCTTTTACCGCGACAGGATCTTCCGCGAGCGGCTTCTCCTCAAACGCAGGCAAGAGGTAGTCCCAAACGAGAGTCAACTCGCGTTGCATATCCCCAAGCCCCGCATGAAGCGAAATAACAACATCCTGCTCAGGCATTACAAGCGTAATCTGTCCCGCCGCACCATCGGCACGATACGCCCCATGCCGCGCACGCCAAAATTGGAAGCCATACCCTTGGCTCCAATCATTGCCCGCCCCAACAACCTGAGACTGCACGACGATATTCCCAGACCAAGTCTGCCGCGCTGTCGCGAGCCTCACCCATTCACGGGAGAGTATCTGCTCATCGCCCCAGCGCCCTTCCTGCAAAAGGAACTGTCCAAATCGTGCAATGTCGCGCGTTGTCATGTTCATGCCCCATCCACCACAGGCAACACCCGTCGTAGAGACCGTCGACCACGGACTCTTCATACCGAGCGGATCAAACAACTTCTCCTTTAGATACTCCATCATCGGCTTGCCGCTTACCTTCTCCACAATCGCCGCGAGAAGATAAGTCGCGCCCGAATCATATTTGAATCCCGTCCCTGGCTCACGGTCTATCTTATTGTGAAGCATTGCCCGCGCCCAGTTGCCCTTGGGGTCGTCCGTTTCTGCGTCCGTATGATCCGCCCCTAGATTCATCGTCAGAAGGTCTCTTACGCGTACCTGCTTCAAGTTCTCGGACGGCTCCGCGGGCGTTTCTTCTGGGAAAAATGAAATGACGCGCCTATCTATATCAAGCTTGCCTTCATCCACTAAGAAGCCAATCGCCGTTGAAGTGAAGCTCTTTGAGTGCGAATAAAGCATGTGCGGCTTCGTGAGGGTATCCTGCGGAGCCCATGTGCCCTCGGCAATAAGACGACCGTGACGCAAAATAACAAATCCGTGTAAATAGCCGCCATTAAAGCGATTTGTCAGCGCGTCATTCTCACACGCCTCAATCCAGCGTTGAATGGCTACAGAGGGCACCCCCTGCGATTCAGGAGTCGCCCAAACAAGATCCTGCTGTCCCTTGCCCCACGCCAGCCCCGCGACGGACACCACCAGCACCCCCGCCACAAGCTTCTTTAGCCCCCACTTCTTTACCTCTATCATCTTTCTCTCCTTGTATTAGAACCAAAACTTGTATTTATACATTAATGCAGTTTTGTCAACATAGTAGAGGTCTTCGAAGCGGATGCGCTTGAAGTCCTTTATGCCATACGGTATCTGCTCGGATCTCATACGCCTTTATTATACCATATTTCGGACGCACATGCGAGGGGTATGTCGCAACATCTCAGTTCGTTAGCGTCCGCCAAAGGCGACTTTGGCGAATCGCGGCAGACACTTGCGCAAGAGAAAGGCAAGTGCTACCGAGCCATAAAAGGCGAACATAAAGCGAACGACCAAAATGCTAAGAAGGACATGCCCCGTCCAATTCACCCCTAACGCGGCGAACACCGTATTTATAACGGAAAGTAAACTCATATGGATAAGATAGATCGGGAATGAATACCCTTTCAAATACACCCTATTGAACGGCATAAGCTCATAAAGGGTAACCATCCATATCAGGATTGAGAGATAATTATAACACCTCCCCCAACCCTGAGCAACGGAGCCTATAGCGAGCGCGGCAGAAAGCAGGACGAGCGTCCCGAGAATGCCCTTCGGTATCCTAACCTTTAGCGGATGCATTCGAAAGAAGATCCCACCGCAAAACCAAATGTAATTACTCGTTGAGAAACGGCAAGCATGCAGTAACGCCATTATTACGGCTATGCGTCCTACTAGACAGAGGAACCTCACTTTTGGCGACAAGCGCTCCCTGCCAACTATCAGAAGCGAAGAAAGCAGAACATACACGAATAGCGTGCGCAAAAACCAATAAACGCCCATATGATCCGTAAAGAGCAATCCAGCCGCCCT
>CAVCAF010000189.1:0-2276 GCA_963600185.1 Azospirillum sp. 51_20
CTAAATGGTTTGGTAGATTTACTTTACGAAATGGCTATTGGCAGAGTGAAAAGTATTTTGAGGATTGCCGCGACACGATAGTAAACGATTTTAAGTTAAAGGACTCTTCATGGCTCAAGAGCGACCCTCTCGCGCAACAAATTGTGGCAACGGAAAATGCAGTCTTTCTTCATGTTAGAACTTATAAGGAAGTTCCAGGTAAAGAAGACGGCAGATGTGCGCTGCGGATGTTAAATTATTATCAAAATGCGCTTAAGTATTTGGCGGGACGACTTCATCGTGCGACGGTTTATGTATTTAGCGATGATATTACTTGGACGCTGCAGAACATCTTAACGGACGCGGTGTGTAGGAGTGTTCCCTTCACCTTCGTTTCTACTGCCGGGGGGGGGGGTATATGAGAGACTTCTCGCTCATGCGACTTTGTCCACATGGGATCGTCGCGGACAGCTCCTTCTCGTGGTGGGCAGGTTGGCTCGGCGAGCAGGAGCATCTCGCCCGCGGCGAAACAGCCTTGCGCTTATATGTCAATCGCCGCACAATGAACGACGACTATTGGCCTTCACGCTGGATAGCGATAGAAGGGTAGAATGTAAAACTATGAAGATGAAAAGTTATTTTAGTTTATGAATAATAAAAAAGGATTACGAAAAAGATTGAGAAGATGAGCCCTAATCGTCGTATATTTTTGAACATAATAGCCACCTATGGGCGGAGTTTGTATTCGCTTGCGTGTGGGCTATTCTCTGCGCGGTGGCTTTTGGAGGCACTTGGACAAGAGGATTTTGGACTTTATGGGGTTATAGGTGGGCTTGTTGGGTTTATAGTGATTATTAACGCGCTTCTTGGTACGGCGGTTGGACGCTTTTATGCGGTGAGTGTTGGCGCGGCAAATGTGGCGATGGATAAGGAGTCAGCTCTTTATGATTGCCGCGCGTGGTTTTCAACGGCAGTCTTGATTCATACAGTAATTCCTTGCTTGCTTATGCTTACTGGTGAGCCAATAGGTGAATATGGTATTCATGCGGGGTGGATAGTTGTGCCGCCCGAACGCTTCTCGGATTGTCTCTGGGTGTTTCGGTTCGCGTGTCTCGCGAGTCTTGTTTCAATGGTGAGCGTTCCATTTAACGCAATGTACACGGCGAAACAATATATAGCCGAGTTAACGCTGTATGGATTCGCGACAAGTACACTTAATCTTTGCTTCTTCTATTACATGGCAACGCATCCAGCTGTGTGGCTGGCGAGATATGCCGCGTGGGCAGCGGCAATGTTAATAATTCCTGCTGTGATTATTGCCGTGCGTGCATGCATTGTCTTCCCAGAATGTCGTTTAATCAGGAGAGAAATGTTTAATTTGTCCCGCATTCGATTACTTGCTACATATGCGGGGTGGCAGGCTTTCGGTGGATTTGGTGGCATTGCGCGCTCTCAAGGCATTGCTATTTTGCTCAATCGCCATGCTGAGTTTGGTGCCGCGCGTAATTCTTCTATGAGCATTGCTAACCAAGTTGCCTCTCAGACTGAGATGCTTGCTTCTGCCATGGTTGGAGCCTTTCAGCCTGCAATTGCGAATGCATATGGCGCGAAGAACTTTGTCCAAATGCGGTCGCTCGCCTATCGGGCGTGTACATTCGGGACACTTCTTTCCGCTGTTTTTGTCTTGCCTCTCGCGTTGGAATTACCAACGGTTCTTAATCTTTGGCTTAAGGAACCGCCTGAATATGCCGCGGGGCTTTGCTGGAGTATACTCGCCATGCATCTTATTGATCGAACCGCCGTTGGACATATGTTAGCCGTTAATGCAACGGGAAATATTGCTCTTTATCAGGCGTTTCTTGGCGGGTCGCTTATATTGACGCTCCCTATAGCTTGGTGTTTCGTCCATTTGAAGATGGGCATTTATGCGACAGGATGGGCGATGATGTTGACAATGGCGTTTTGTGCATGGGGTCGCGTCTGGTTTGCGCGTACAATCGCTGGGATGTCAGCTCGATATTGGCTTAAGAAGATTTTGATTCCACTTATTGTGACTTTCGCGCTTGTTCTTGCTGTGGGCTTTGCTTCTCGGCTTTTGCTAGATCCTGGCGTTGCTCGTATCGGGCTAACGACTATTCTTTGTGAAGTCGTACTTATAAGCCTCGCGTGGAAGTTTCTACTTGATATGTCAGCAAAAGTGCATATTATGCGAAAGATAAATGATTTTAAGGGGAGATTTATGAAATGATAGAATTAGCACCCAAGAATCTTTGTTCAGGATGTGCCGCGTGCTGCGT
>CAVCAF010000190.1:0-2214 GCA_963600185.1 Azospirillum sp. 51_20
CCTTTACTTTAGTTGAAGTATAAAGTTGAAGTTGAAAAGTGGTAGCGGCAAAGCCGCCCTAATCTTGTTAATCCTGTAAATCCTGTCTAAGAAATAGTACAACAGAATATCAATTCCTTTCTTCAACTCCCTACTTCAACTAGCGTAAAGCCTCTGCGAGCTCTGCGGCTCTGCGCGAGCAAATTTTCAAAGAGCCCATATCCTGTAAATTCTGTTAATCCTGTCAAAACATTACAAGAAATCAACCATTCCTCTTAGCGAACTAGAATGCAAGTGCCGCGGCGCGAACCGAACTTTAGCGAGTTACCAACTATCGAGAGCGACCACCTTGCGGCAACTTTATCTGACAAAACTGGTAGAGCACCTGAAAGACCACCTTCCGCATTTAGAATAGTACGCCGCTCATCATAGAAATGTGCCGCGAGATTCTCTGGATCTGTAATCGTCACCTTAACACCCTCATTAAAGTTCAGCCCGCCACTAACCGTCGACGCCTTAGCGTCCGCGGCGAAAATGTCGGCAACCGTGAGTTCAAGTTCTTTTGTCACCGTCAACGACTTACAGTTAATTGTGCCACCCATACCCGCCAGCGATGAAACCGTCAAATCTTTCTCGTCCGCCGTAAGTGCCGCGCCAGACTTAACCGTTAGCGGTGTGCCATTAGGAATCATCGCCTCGTCCGCGAGAATGAGTACGCCTTCCTCAACAACTGTACCACCCGTACAACCATATGTTCCGCGCAGGCGAAGCGACCGATCGCCGCGCTTCACAAGTTTACCGCCCTCACGCGTCGCATCCGTCAACTTATAAGTACACTCATAGCGCGTATTTACATTAGTAGCCGAATGCACATAAATCTTAGTTGCCTCATCGTAGCCACTGCCAGAGGCGAGGATCTTAATGCCTGTTAATTTTCGCGTAGTAGCGTCGCACTCCGTAATGAGCACAGCACCATGTCCCTCCGAAGAACCCTCAACATCAACAAGCACAGTCCCTAGATAGACTTCGGCGGCAAATGCCTTGTTGTCCGTTGGCAGAGAGACGGACGCAATGCCGCGGCCAGAAAGATCGGACAAAGGATGACGCCAGACAAGTTCCGTCTCGCGCGTCACCTCGTCCACCGCGCTATTGCCGCGCAGTTCACTTAAGTCAATTGTCATACCTTTCGGGCCAATCTCCCAATGACGCGGCGAAGCCTTGTTATTGTTAAAGGCATCCTTGCGTGTTGGCATTAGAATGCCGCCGTCGAAATACACATCTGCAGCGACGGCTTCACCCGAAGTCCGCGCAATGCAATAGAGCTTACCTGCCTTCAGAATACCACCGTCGGTGACGGCTAAAGTGCTTGTCGAGGACGAGCCGTCTTCGGCACCCAGTGCCAGATTCCCCGCTTCAAAAGTTGAGCCTTCACCCGACACAGCGAGAGCCCCCAAGCCACCAGATGAAGCCGCCAACTTCGACAAAGGCAAAGTGTAGGTATTTGTATTTACAGCCCTAAACTGCGCCCCGCTAGTCACGCCGAGGAAGCCGCGTCCGTTTCGACCAATAACCACGCCGTTCGTTGACTCAACGCTACCACCTTCTTGCCCAAAAAGTCCCGTGCTCCCAGCTTGTGCACCAAGGACTAGCGTCCCAGCGAACAGAGCCGTCCCGCCTGTCATCATATAGCGTCCGTATGCGCCCGAGCTCTCGCCAATGTAGGCAATCCAAGAGTTCGGATTCGTTATGTGCAATTGTCCAGCAGTTTGCCGAAAGACACCCGACCCAGATGTTTTGGAGATCCGGAACTGGTTGCCGACCGTGAAATCGCCGCTAAGCGAAGCCGCGCCCCCATTCAAAAGGATGCTCCCAGGCGTCGTGAATGTCCCATTGAAGCTGTGTGTTCCTGGTCCCGACAGGGTAAAGCTCAACTCCGAATCTCCCTCTCCCGTCACAACTCCCGAGAAGCCCGTGCGGTGGGAGGTCGCCCGTTGGGATATCGACAAGTTCTTGCGAAATGTCACCGTCCCCGACAGCGTATTTTCCGTCTCACCATAACCATCAAAACTGCCGCCGTTGAAAACGACTTCACAAGGTAACTTGCCCGTAACCCAAGCCGTCAGCGTCCCTGCTTCCATGCAAAGGCGCGCCTTTTCTGGCTCGGTGAATGTCGGATCTTTCTGCCAAACAATCTTCCCGACCATATTAGAGATCACGCCCGCGTCTATAGTAAGG
>CAVCAF010000191.1:0-2203 GCA_963600185.1 Azospirillum sp. 51_20
GATTGCGTCCGCCTTAGGGTCTGTAATAAGCAACGATAAGACGGATCCACCAAGAAAGGCAAATTCATAAGGGAAGCCTTGTAATTGCGCGGCAAGTTTTAAAATTGACGCTTCTATCGGGTTCATTTCAGGATCTCCCGAAGCTTGTTTTCTGCGAAAAGCCGCTCTCTGGCGCGTCCGCCGCGTAACATATCAATAATCGCCAAAGTATTATACAATAGAGAGTCCTCGCTCGCGGCAGAGGGGACGGAAGAGTAAATAGGCTCAAAGGCGCGTCCCTCTACAGTACCATTTTCACAGGACCATACTGGTACCGCACCCGAAACCGCAAAGGCGTCCGCGGCAATTGGCGCGGCATATCCAGTCGGCATTCCCTTTGTAATAAGGTGGGTCTTAGAGAGAATAGGAGGGAAAATATAACGGACGGCATGTGTAAGGAATTCAAGGACATTGCTCTTTTGTAGGTGCCGCTTCTCATCTATAAGATGCGCCTCTTGCAGGCGTTTTACAGCGGCAAAAGTCTCCGAAACGCTCAATTTTGTGCGTTTCGCGAGGGGTGCATACGAGCGGGGATATTCATCTCCGCTAAGTAAAGCCGCCAATACAACAATATCTTGACCTTTGATCATAAAAGCCGCCTATTCGCAATCTGCGAATATTTTATCACATATCGGGGTTCCCAGTCAAGGGGGATTTTCCCAACTTCTATAAAAGTGGGTAATTAGTCGGGGGTGGGAAGGATGATTGTGGGGAGCCCCATATCACGAAGTTCGTCGTTTTTGGCTTCCCAGAGGGATTCTAGGTTAGAAGGTGCTGATTTAGAAAGGTTTTCTAGTTCTTTCTTATAGATTGCTAATTTGCCGCGCTCAATTTCCATGCGCTCATCACAGAGTAATTTATAATCTTGGGCAGTACCGCCGCCGGAAAGGTAGTCCATAAGCTCCCGTTTCATTCCATTTATCATTTGTTTCATCTTTATGAGTTCGGGAGGGTCCGACTTACGAAGCTGGAGCGGTTTTGTGGAAAGGAGTATGTCGCTCGGCGTATTCTCGCGGCAGTCGCATAGAGTCGCAGGGATCGCATGGCGGGCAAACCAAGCATCCCCCACGGAAAATGACTTGCGCCATCCATCGGCGGAAAGTTGCTGGATGATTGCTGGGTCGCCATAAAGCTGGGCACGCGGCAGTTCTTGGGGAAGTGCCGCGTTTTGGACAAGTAATGCCGCAAGTATTAACGCTATTAAGGCAAGAAATGCCGCGGTCGCCCAAGGCTTCCAGCGAAGCGGATCGCGTCCAACGACCTTAAAAGGCTTTATGCCGAGCTTTTTGAGTTGGGAATAGGCATCATTACGGTCTTTTGCCGTAATAAAGCCCTCGCGGTTCTCATTTTGCCGCGTTTGGTAGTAATAGCGGTATTTCACTTCCCTTTTGGCTTCATATCGGGAGTGATTTTAATGGGCTTAGTGGGAACTTGTGCCTGCTCCGCCTTAACCTTATCCCATATCGCTTGCTGTATCGCATTTGTCGGCGCCGGTGCCCACCCCTCCTGGCAAGCCTGTTTATAAGTGACGCGTCTAGGGCGAGCAAAATTAAGCCTTTCAATAGTTAAAGAAATGCCCATTAAAGGGTCAGGCGATAGTGTAGTTACTTTCTCCGCGTCAAGGTCTCCGAGCGTAAAGATTGGACGCATAAGGCAGGGTTGCATAGAGGAATTTGCCGCACCCATTGCGTATCCAAATGCACGGATAAGTTCTTTGGTGATTCGCTCTTTTAATAATTCTACAGAAGGATTATCTTTGCGCAGATTCTTAACATTTAGAATTGCCCACGGCTCTTCAGGGGCAACTAGTAAAGTAGGAGCACCCTCTTGTTCTACTAGTGTAATTAGGCACCCAGTCCGCGCATTGCTTTCGCCATCATCCCCAGAAACTTCGCAGGCTAAACCAAGGAGTCGCGAAATCTCTTGGGAGGCAGTTTTTAGCTCTTCATCTGATAAGACATCAATCTTTGACAAAATACGGACGACACGTCCCTGCGAAGGTTGAATAACATAGCCACCATCTGCCTTGGCGCGTGCGGCTATTCGCGCACGAATTTCTGCACTAGTTGGACGTTTTCGCGGCTTTTGCTCAGTTTCATTAGCAAGAACTATACCCGCCAATAAGATAAAAGTGCTTATAATTAGTGATTTCTTCATCTTTCTG
>CAVCAF010000192.1:0-1190 GCA_963600185.1 Azospirillum sp. 51_20
CAGAGTTACATCATCGAGATGAAACACTCCAAGGCGGACGCACCCGATAGTGAAATCGCGGCAAAACATGAGGAAGCCCTCGCACAGTTGAAACTTTACGCGCAAGATTCCAATCTTGCCGCGCTCGCAGGCGGAACGCCCGTCCACTTTATCTGCTACGAATTTAAAGGACGCAACCTCGTCCGCCTCGAAGAAGTCTTCCCTGAGGCATAAAGAAATCGCCTTCAACTTTGCCGCGTGACCTTCCGTTGAATTTGCCCCTCGTCTTGTTAAGACTGGGAAGAGAGGAAAGAATGCCGATTTGTCCGAAGCTACGCTAACGCTCCGCTTCGAACGGGAAACCAGGCGAAACGTTAGTGAAGCCTCGGCAAAATCGGAGTTTTCATTTTAATTAGGACGAAGTGGACATCAATCAACTGATTTGTCTGAAGTTGATTTATGTGCGTAGAAAGGACGGCGAAACACTGCCCATTTTGCTAATTGGCGGCTTGATTTCGAGCCTTTCATTTTTAGTCCCACAAAGCCTACGAATTATGGTATAATATAAGAAGTCAACTCCGCTAGTTGGCTAAAGAGAGATGTCCCTCGGTCGTCTCTGTAGTACAGAGACATTTAGAAGAAGGGAAAAAAGATGAAAAGAAAGGCGATAGATAGACGACATTTTAATACGGGACGACCCGTTATCTGCGTCCGCGGCAAGTCCGTGGAGGTCGATGGTGGACACACCCTGGGATGAACGCCGATTTATCCGAGGCTACGCTAACGCTCCGCAAAGATAAAGAATGAAGTTGAGAGACAACAAAGAGGCTTATGCGATTATAGGGTGTGCACTGCGTGTACATACTACACTCGGCTGTGGCTTTTTAGAGTCTACTTATGGCGTGGAGACGAAGGTGCTCAACCAAGCCGTCAAGCGTAATCTTGACCGCTTCCCCGCAGGATATATCTTTCAACTTGATAATGAAGAATGTTCAAGGTCACAAAGTGTGACCTTGAACAAGGGAAGAGTAGAGGTGTAGAAAGAAGCATGAAGAAAGTCGCCGAGATAGATGTTAAAGGCACGCCTGTTAGTGCACGTTATACGCTTGCGTTCTTGGGCACATGGGAACTGCTCCATAATTCCTCTTTTAAAGTGATCGAATTTGACCACTTTAAATCACAAGCAGGATTACCTAATTTCACATTGAGTG
>CAVCAF010000192.1:1200-2190 GCA_963600185.1 Azospirillum sp. 51_20
TTGCCGAGATTGATGTTAAGGGCACGCCTGTTCGGGTCATACGAGTAGGCGAAGAGGATTATATTTGTCTGACGGATATGGCTGCTGGGCGCGGCGATGATGTTCGGTCGGCGGATATTATTAAGAACTGGCTTCGTGCGCGTTATACGCTTGAGTTCTTGGGCACATGGGAACAGCTCCATAATCCCACTTTTAAAGTGGTCGAATTTGACCACTTTAAATCACAAGCAGGATTACCTAATTTCACATTGAGTGTTTCGGAATGGATTGATTCAACAAACGCCATTGGCTTGATTGTTAAAAATGGACGTTATGGTGGGACTTATGCTCAGAAAGATATTGCTTTTGAGTTTGGTTCGGCAATCAGCGTCCTTTTTAAACTCTATCTTATAGATGAATTTCAGCGACTGAAGGCGGCGGAACAGGAGCAACTCGGTTGGTCGGCAAAGAGAGAACTCGCGAAAATAAATTATCGTATCCATACGGACGCGATACAGCGACACCTTATTCCAGCGGCAGTCACGCGTGCACAAATGAGCGTCATCTATGCGAATGAGGCGGATGTTCTCAATGTTGCGCTTTTCGGCAAGACACATCAGCAGTGGCAACTTGCGCATCCCGATCACAAGGGTAATCAACGCGACTATGCGGACATCAATCAATTGATTTGCTTGTCGAATATGGAAAATCTTAATGCTGTGATGATTCAGGACGGCATCCCGCAACCTGAGAGGCTTAAGCGTTTAAATGAAATTGCCATTCACCAAATGCGCGTCCTTGCGTCAGGGACTGATAGTCGGAGGTTGTTGAAATGAATCCACGGAGGATATGGATGGGTGTGGATTGCGTTAATGGATTTAGCCTTGCCAATTTGCGTAATTTCCGTCAATTTTATCTGCAGAATCCAAGTGAAAAGGAGATTCGCTACGCATTGCGTAGTGAATTGAGTTGGACGCATTTTCGTGCACTTATCCGCATAGGAGATCCTAA
>CAVCAF010000193.1:0-2187 GCA_963600185.1 Azospirillum sp. 51_20
CGAATGTCGCGGCGGGGGATGAGGTCGTTTGTTTTGGTAAAAGCGGTAAGGAATCTATCACACCTGATGATTGGGCGACGATCAAGGGCACCCACGCCTACGATATAATTTGTTCGCTTGGGGGTCGCGTAAAGCGTGTCGCCGTGGGCGACGCGGTAAAAGGAGGTAGTACCAAATGACCCTACAGCAACTACGGTATGCGGACGCTATTGCACGCTTTGGGAGCCTCGGCGAGGCTTCGCGGCGGTTGTTCGTGACCCAGCCGACTTTGACGGAAAGTATCCGTGAGCTAGAAGAAGAACTTCGCGTCGCAATCTTTGCCCGTTCGTCTAAGGGGATGACGGTGACTCATGAGGGGGAAGAGTTTCTCGCCTCGGCGCGGCAGATTCTCGCGGATGTCGCGTCCATCCAGTCCAAGTACACGGGTAAGGCGGTGCGGCTACCGCAATTCGCCGTTTCAACTCAGCACTATGCCTTCGCGGTGGAGGCGTTTATGGAAGTTGTGAAGGCGAGCGCGGCAGATGCCTACGACTTTACCTTAAGGGAGACGGTCACGAGCGAGATTGTTGACGATGTGTCGCGGCATAAGAGTGAAATCGGCGTTCTTTACCTCTCCGACCGAAACTCGGTGCCACTTTCTAAGATTTTCCGTAAGGATGACCTCGTTTTTGACGAACTCTTTACCTGTAAGCCCCATGTTTTCGTGGGCAAGAAGCATCCGTTCGCGAAGCTGAAGAGCGTGAACCCGAAGGATTTGGACGCTTACCCATTTGTATCCTTCGAGCAAGGTGAAAACAACTCGCTTTACTTCGCCGAGGAAGTAATGCCCGCGATAGATAGAAAGAAGAATATCCGTGTGAGAGACCGTGCGACGATGACGAACCTCATCTTGGGGCTAAACGGGTATACGGTCGCGTCAAACGCACTCTCACGGGCACTGAACGGACCCGATGTCGTCGCGGTACCATTAAACTATCCGCATACTATCCGTGTCGGACTCCTCACGCGCCGAAGTGCCGCGCTCTCGCGTCCCGGCAAAGCATTCGTGGAAGCCATCCGCACCCGCGTCCCCTAATTTACAGATTATACCGTCTTAGTAGGGCGGGTATGGGGGGATGCGCATCTCGCCTTCAAGAGACCGCGGTCTCAGCACCTTGAGACCGCGGTCACTCGACCCTGAGACCGCGGTCTCTTGCCCGATAGACCGCGGTCTCCAAGCCAACAGACCGCGGTCTCTCACCCTTGAGACCGCGGTCTCTAAGCCAATAGACCGCGGTCTCTTGAAGGTCTGCCAGTAGGAGAGGGTAATCTCCGCGCTGGGACGGGGTCGGCGGGGTACTTTATCGCGGCACTTCGTGCGCCGAGACGGATGCGATTTGTGTGTACTTTCCACCCCGAATATGGTATAATCTTAGGTGTTCGGACGGCGGATAAAGCGAGAAAGCGTCCGAATCTTATAGACCGAGGGAAGCTTAAGTGGCAAAGTGCCGCGCTCCGCCCTTTAAGGTCGTGTAGTGATTTAGCGTCAACGCTAACAAGTCGTTCACACGGAATACTACCACTATTTCAAACTCTGAACGGCATGTGTGCGGATGATGCGTCCCTCGGGGCGCATTGTCTCTTCATGCAATCAGAGTTTGCCTGTGGTAGGGCTTCGGCAGAGTGCATGAAAAGACGATGCGCTCTTTTTATGCACGCGAGACGGTCTCCGCGGCAAACCAGCGCAGGAAAGATTGTTAGGAGATTATTATTATGTCTGAAGAGATTCTGAAAGACGATCCGCTTAAAAAGCCGAAGAAAATCGCAATGGCAACAGTTGTGATTTTGCTTGTCATACTTTGTGTATGCACGTTCGCTTCATTCCATTGGATATGTGCTGACTATTTCGCATTCCAGGCGAATAAGAACGAGGCATGTGAACGGCTTGCGGATATTCGTTCACAGTATTTGCTAGAAGAAAAGTCCATGAAGGAACGCTTGAAAGAGACTGAAGCAAGAACGAAGGCTTCAGAAGAAGCCGCTCTTTCGCGCGTGCAGGGTCTCGAAGCCGCTACGCAGAAACGCATAGATGAAGCCGAGGCAAAGGCAAAATTAAAGATAGATGATCTTGATAAGGAGTATGCTACGAAGCGTGAATTAAAACTTGCCGAATATCAGAAGTTGGGGAAAGAACAAGAAGAGTCGTTG
>CAVCAF010000194.1:0-2179 GCA_963600185.1 Azospirillum sp. 51_20
CATGTTTGCCCATCATCATCCGAGAGATATGCCGTCATATTGAGCCGTCCTTCGTCCTTCCCATTGCGTCCATTCTTGACGAAGAGCAAGCGTCCAGACTCAAGGCGCGTCACAAAGGCACGCGAGGATGTATGCTGAAGAACGGATGCCTTGGGCTTACTCCAAGTGTATCCTCCGTCCGCCGATTCAGCCTCCCAAATGCCGTCGGGGCCATCATTGGTGCGCATATAACAACGAAGTCTGCCATCCCGAAGCTCAATTAACTGATGTTCATCAAATGAGCGTTCTTTCCGCGGCAATGTAACACCGCCACGCTCAACGAAGGTCTTGCCACCGTCCGTACTCGCGAGAACGCAAGCGCTTGGAGCCTCGAACCAATGCGCAACGGGCAAGAGCCAAGTGCCGTCCTTGCGTACAATGGGCTTACACATCATAATGCCGCGAGCGATATTCCGCACCTCGGGCGTGCCTGTCGGGACATCCTCGGCATCCAGCTCAACCATCATCAAGCGGTCGTTCGTAGCGTCAGCCGAACACCCCGAATAAGTGTGAGATTCGCACGCGAGCGGCGAGAAACGCTCGCTCCATGTCCAGCGCAGACATCCATCGGGTGCAATCCAGACCTCAGGGTCAAACGCCCGCACTGGGCCTTTCCCGTCTGGGTCAGCGACGAGAACTTCTTGCCAAGTCGCCCCACCATCCATGCTCGTCGCGAGAATGGCATAGTTATTGGAGTCCTCCCCTGCCGAAGGGCCACCATACCATGTGCACCACATCCGCCCATTCTTCGCGGAAACCGCAATTGAGGGAATGCCCTCATGATGGCGCGTAGCGGGTGCGTGCGCGGCATCTGGCGGAATAGGAGTAGGGGCTGGACGGCAGACGCGGAAGCCTATATAAATGTAACCTCTATAGCGCGGCGAATTAAACTCGCGATCGCAAACGCGCGGCGACCCATAATACCCAAAGCTCCCGCCGCGGATGGAGCGAAAGTTCATGCGTCCCGATTTGGCTGGACGCGTATCCACGGGGTTCTCTCCGCTCGGCATACCCTCATAATGGTAATTATCCTCGCACCATTCGCAGACATTGCCACCCATATCGTAAACCCCGTCACGCGAAACATCCGTAAGGTCTGCCCCACGCACGGCGACACTCCTCGCCTGCGGTTTCGCGTGCGGCGTGTTGCCCCAAGGGTAAACGCGATTTTCGCCGCGCCCCGAGGCGACATACTCCCACTCGGCTTCCGTCGGCAAGCGGTAGCCGTTCGCGTCTGGAATGCGCGCCATATCATTCGCCTCGTCATAGGCGGGGGTAAGCCCTTGTTTCTTTGAAAGCCAATTACAATATTCCCGCGCCTGCAACCACGAAACATAGATTACAGGATCATCATCACGCCACGAAGTCGCCGAACGCAAGGCGCGGTGTTCGGGGTTGAACTCCTCAAACTCGCGATTCGTAATCTCATATTTGCCAATCAAGAACGGCGAAACCGTAACTTCCCGCGGCATTCCCTCATCGGGTTCCTGGGCATTCGCGCCCATTGTGAATGTGCCGCCAGGAATTCTGACCATCTCGGGCTCTGCAGGGACAGTCGTCGTATCCCATCGTGCAACTTCATTACGAATAAGCGCGACGGACTTTATCTCTGCTCCGCCCCAGTCGGACCAATCATAAGCGAGCGGAACTTTCATCCGCTTTCCGTCTCGCGTCACCCACTTAAACTCCTTGCCCGTCACCTTGTCACACACAATGCGTACGCCTGTAGCTCCTTTGGGGATAGTCCAAAGAAACGCGACTTCACGCGTCTCACCACCCGTCGGCGGCAGATAAAGCGGCATAACATGCTCATGACTCGTCTTCTCAAGCCACGGCAAATCAACATACAGCGAATAACGCGATTCCTCATTGGACGCATTCGCATACTTTACACGGAACGAATAACTGCCTGCCTTAAAGTCCTTCGAGAGCTTCCACTCCGTGCCATTTGCCGCGTCCAAAGTCAAAATAGGCTCACCCGCAACAGCACATTGCGTCCACATACGCTGTGTACCATTATAACCCCACGCGAGCGAATTGCGTTCCGTCTCCTTCGCGGCGATTTGGCGACGCCCGACGGTAGAGACGACGACCTTCCCACCGCGGCGGATTGTGAAGATGGGTGTCGCGCCAGGTACCA
>CAVCAF010000195.1:0-2176 GCA_963600185.1 Azospirillum sp. 51_20
GTAAGCACATACCCATTAAGATTAAGTGCGCGACCAATACCAAAGCGCGTTGGCACACCAATTGCCGCGTCACCCGAGAGCGTCAACGACTCCAACATCTTGTCGTCCGCCACATCGTATTGATTATTAGGGTCTGTATAGCGAAACGCACCCTTCCCATTTACGCCCTTGCCGCGAATCGTGACATCGTGTCCCGCGAAGAAGATATCATCCGCGCCTGTCGGCTTAGCAAAGTTGAGGTGGAGCGTTGCCGCGTCACCCGTCACTTCAATCTTCGTGCCCGCACCAACCGCCGCCACATCCTTCAGTGTTAGTGTGCCCGCTTGGATATCAACCGTCCCTGTAAAGTCCGCTGACGCGCTCGCTAGTATGGCTTCTCCTGTACCTGTCTTAATCAACTGGCTCACACCTGAGGGGAGCGCCTGATCATAGGTCGTGCTCGTACTGACATCTAGCGTAAGAACGCCATCGACAACATCTGGAAACTCTGCCGCGACGAGAAGTGTCGGCAAAGCGACCGCCAATAGCGCCCAAGACAACCTAATTTTGAATGCTTTCATTGTTATTTCTCCTTATAAATAGTTTATTGTTTATTACTTTGACCTTTTGAGTCAATGAACTCGACTTTACCACACGAAGTATCAGGTGTAGGATACTTTCCGCAACCGACAAATGTATTGTTCTCAAAGCGAATATTGTCAAAAATAGGATAGCCCGAGGCTTCCCAACCCTGCGCATAACTTGGATGGCGCAAATAGGTTGAAAGGAAGATAACCGCGTCACGCTTTTTGCCTCGAGCACCTGCCTGACAGTTATCAAATGTACAATTGCGCACAATGCAATTCGTGACACCCACGCCTTCGCACCAAAGGTCTTCCGTCCAGCCTGTCGTAATCTTTAGTGCTTCATTTTCAGTATGCCAAAAGCGGCAATTCTCAATCAGCACATCGTTGCACTGAATAATTACGCCCCGCGCACGGTTACCGCCGAAGGTGCAATTCTTCAGCACGACACCATCCGAACAGTATGAACGGTTGAAAAGCACAAAGCCGTACTTGTGCGTCTTAGGCGGAACAGGCTCATCAAAGAAAACTATCGCCGCCTTGGGCTTACCTTCCACGGACTCCTTACGGACAACCCGTCGCAGCGCATTCGAGCAAGGCGAGTAGTCGGCATTGCGAATCTCGACTTCATCCCCGACCGCTAACGCTCCCGCGCCATTCCCAATCTCCAGCGCATCAACCCCGCGCACCTCGGGTGCCCACGCCGTCACATCGTGAACATTAAGACAATCATCCGCCCCCAACGCAAAGTCGCACTCCTCAAGCCGCAAGTTCCCCCGCGACTTCGCGACATGCACATGGTCTGCCGTACACGAAATGACGCGCTTGGGGTCATCCGCTAGCGGACGAATCGTCACACGCCGAAACACCGTATCGCGCTGTTTACCCGCAATCTTAAATCCAAATCCTGGACAAGAAAGAATAGTCACATCTTCAATCGTTAGCCCTATGTTGGAAGCCAAGTTAAAACAGTTGAGGTCGTAGTAATAGTGTTGCGCACGCCAAACGGATCCCGTCGGCAAATTCGCCGCGCCCGTATGAATGCGCAAGACATTTTCCGTAAGCCACTCTTTCTTCTTAACCTTCCTAACTGCCGAACCCCACGCCATATCAACGCCACGCCCGAGATTCGAAAGTTTAGTTCCAACAGCCCGCGCCTCTACATCCCATGCGCTTAAGTAGGCGATACGCACATCGCGGCGAGGAAATCGCTTGTAATCAATAAACTCTAAATCATAGTACTTATCATTCGCCTCCACAACCTTCACAAGGCTCCCAAGCGGATCTTTCTCCCAATCCCAGTCGACAATAAGATTCTTAATTAGCGTCCGTTCACAGTCCATCACGCGAAAGCTCTCGCCCTTCTTACGAAGAAAGACAAACTTCGCGCCGCCGCCATCAAAGGTAAAGTCGCTAAGTCGCACCATTTTAATGGGCGTATCAGCTGTGAAGCGATAGGTGCCAGGCGCAACCTTCAATCCGCTCGCCTTGTTCTTACGACACCAATCAAACGCCTTATTGAGCGCTTGGACATTATCTGCCGCGTCAGAAGACAGCCCAAATGCCGCGGCTTCGGCGACTGACCCCTCTATCTTTTCTGCCGCACCGTATTC
>CAVCAF010000196.1:0-2175 GCA_963600185.1 Azospirillum sp. 51_20
ACTGGAACATGGCGAAGGACGGCATCGAGTCGCTTGAAGGCGCGACGGTTGCGGTCACATTGAAGGAGAAATTGCCCGACTATTGCGTCGTTAATCTCGCGGAGGGTGCAGAGGCGACGGCGTATGATGTTACCTATTTCGCGAAAGAGCCTGACGGTGGCTTCAACACGGACGAATATAAGACGACGAAGCTTGTCCTGAAACGCATTGACGCGGGCTCGTTCATCATGGGCGAAGATCAGACGGATGAAGAACATCGCGTGACGCTGACCAAGCCGTATTATATGGCACTCTTTGAGACCACGCAGAAGCAGTGGGAACTTATCATGGGGTCGAATCCGTCCTGCTTGGCAGGTGATGGCTATGAGATGAACCCCGTTGAGAATACTAACTATAATGTTCTTCGCGGAACGACTAAGGGAGCGCAATGGCCTGATTCAACCGATGTGGACGAGGGGTCATTCGTCTATACCTTGCGGGCGAAGACGGGTGACCTTGCCTTTGACCTTCCGACGGAAGCGCAATGGGAATACGCGTGCCGCGCGGGAACGACGACCGCTTATAGCTACGGCGACACGGCGGATCTCGCTTACATGTGGACGGCGAGCAATGCGAAGAGCACACAGATTGTCGGCACGAAGTTGCCGAATCCGTGGGGTTTTTACGACATGCACGGCAATGTGCTGGAATGGTGTCTCGACCGAAACACCGACGAGAGAGCATATGGTGAAGATCCAGTCGGTGGCGACACATCCCTGTCTTCGGATTATGTGGTGCGCGGCGGATGTTATCGGTATGTTGACAGCGGTAGCACATCATTCTATCGTAACATACTCGCCGCCTCACTTTCAAGGACGCCGGATGTCGGCTTCCGTCTCGCGCTTGCCGCGGAGCAGAAGGTGTCGAATGTCTACGAAGTCGAGAATGTGACGACATCCGTCATCAAGGACGGCGCGGCGGTGACGACGAAGATCGCGTTCGACATCCTCGGCGAGACGGATCGGCCAGTCGATATCTTGGCGGTTGACGACAAGGGCATGAGCTGGAATCAGGTCTGCGGTTGGGAGATGTCTTTCGGAAGCGTCGAATGGCAGCCGTCCGAGCCTGGCGCGTATGTGTATCGCTACTTAGTCAATAGCAGAGAGGTGCTCTCCGCTACCTACACGATGCTGGACATCCCGATGGTCGTGGAGGGCGACTTCGGCTATTCGGGCGACTACGACGGTGAGGAGCACGGCCTCTCGCTCGTGACCGGCTGCGACGCGATTGCGCACATCGAGAACGCCGAGGTCACCTACGCGGACGCGAAGGACGGCCATTACACGTCCGTGAATCCGCTCTACAAAGACGCGGGGACGAAGACGGTGTGGTATCGGATTGCCGCGCCCGGCTACGCCGATTACTACGGCTCGGCGACGGTCGAGATCGCGCGGAAGGAACTGACGGTGGCGATGTTCGGCCTTGTGCTTCCAGAAGGTGGCTATGTTTGGGATGGCACTGAAAAGATGCCTGGCGTGAAGACTGCCGCGGGAGAGCCGATTACGACAGCTGATTATGTGGTTACCTACGCGGACAACATCGAGCCTGGTGAGGCGACGGTGACGATTACGGGGCAGGCGAACTACACGGGCGAGGTCACGCTTACCTTCGCGATCCGCGAACTGGAGGCGGATGTCATATTCGACACGCTCTGTGGAAGTGTCGTTACGCAGAAGCAGACGCGTGTTTATGACAACCTGCCGTCCGCCGAGCCGACGCGCGAGAACTATGTCTTCGCGGGCTGGTTCCTTGATGTGGCGGACGCGGCGACGCAGGCAACGGCGGGCGCGAACTGGCTTGTCGAGGGCAACCACACGCTTTACGCGAAGTGGACGGTTGATCCAAGTGTCCTGCCGAACGCGGAGAGTGCCGTCAAGTGCAATGACAATGGCGACGGCACGGTGACGGTCGTCGGGCTCGGCGATGTTGCCTTAAGTGGCGGTGCGCTCGTCATCCCCGATATGATCGACGGTAAATTTGTGATAGCTATCGCCGACAAGGCGTTCGCGAACGCAGCGAATATTACATCCGTCACACTCCCTCTGTTCTTGGAGAAGATTGGCTCGCGGGCATTCTACAATATTAAGACGCTTGAGACGCTGAATATCCCCAAAGTTCGCAACTGGCGGAATCCGT
>CAVCAF010000197.1:0-2154 GCA_963600185.1 Azospirillum sp. 51_20
AACGGCTTGAATGGCGAAAGCTAGGCGCGTTTTTCTGCCGTTGGCATCGCCCTTGTAGTCCATTCCCGTAGCCCACTGCACGACAGGGTCGAGCAAGGTCGGCGCGACGGTCTGCAAGAACTCCGCGCGACTGCCGACACCATTTCCGCTGACGGGGTCGGTGACGAAGTCGCCAGCCGCGGCGGCGATATCGGCAACGGCGGTCTTGCCGTCCACCCAGCCAACCGACAGTTCGGCGACTTTGTGCCCGAGGTACGCGGGAAGCACCCACGGATTGCGGATTTGGAACTTGACACGCCCGACAGGCGTTGGAATGCCGATAGATGAGAGTTTGTCGTATTCGGTGCGATTGCGCGGAGAAGAAACGCCCTTGTAGGCGAGGCTCTCCTTGTCTTCGTCATCGTCATCGCCACCGATTAAGTACTCGAGCATTCCTTCGATGAAGCCCGCGAGGAAGAGTCCGCCGATGGCGGCTTTACCGTGCTTAGACTTCATCGCCTTAAACGCACGCCCGAAACCCTGAATCGCGGCGTTAGAGAACATATACACCGCGTTGGTGTAAGGCGTGATTGTGCCCTTGCGGTTGAAGTTAACCGTCACATCACGCGCATAGGAAACCGCGTCCTCAACGCTCACGCCTTCCTCGCGTAGCGCGGAGAACACGGCGACGCGCGTATTAAACTCGGCGCACTCGTTCAGGAACGAAATGCAATCCTTAATCCAGTTCAAACCGCTGCGTGCTTTCTTCACGAAGATGTTGCGACTGCCCAACTTCAAGTTCTTGCTGAGTCGCGAAATTGTCTCGCTGTAGCCCTCAGCCGCCATACCGCCGCCCGTGAGGCCGCCGTTCTCGACGAACTCCTTCATCCGCCCACGCAATTCGCCGCGCTTGAAGTAGGCGCGGACATCCTTGCGGTTGCGCCATTCACACGCGATGACATCGCCCATGAACTTCCAGCCGCGAATGCCGCGCTCGGCGAGCGCGTTGAGCATAACTTCAAGGTGGTCGGCTTTGAAGTTGCGCAAGATGAATGTCGGCACATACTGCGTGCGCATAGCCGATAAGAAGCGCGTCGTTTTGGGCACCCACTCAAAGTACTTGTTAAACCGCGCGAGGTCCTTGTCGGTGACGGCTTTGGCGAAGGCAATGCCGAGACCGTGCGCCCCTGCTTCCATACGAATCGCCTTGAGTTTGCCGTCCTCCTTGAAGAAGATGAGGTCGGGGCGGTCGCGCAACTCCTCGAGCGTGAGCACATTCTCGCCGAGCTGGAACGCCCAGCGGTTGCGGACTTGTCGCCCAGGAATAATCGTGCCTATCTTGTGCCCTGCTGCTGCCGCACGCACGAAGTCCGCGGCGACTTGCCGTACGCGGTTGAGGTTCGCGTCCTTAATGGAACGCTCCGCCTGCGCGATAGACCACGCGAGCGGACTATCAGCGAGGGTCTTGCGTCCCTCAGCCCTGCGCAATTCGCGCGTGTGCCAGCCCGAGGAATAGGTGTTGTACGCTTCCTGCTCCTCGTTTTCCATATCGGTGCGAAGCGGCACATAGTTCTTGAATTGCTTGCGCAATTCGTCCGCCTTCTCCGCTTCTAAGCGTCCCGAGTCCACGCGCCGTTGAAGGGCTTCGTCATTCATCGCGTACACGCGCTCCGCAATGCGCGAGAAAGGTTCGTAAAGCCCGACTTCCTTGTAGTGGGCGAGGTGCTTTGCCGCGTCCGCGTCGCTCATACCCGAGCCATTCTCAACGCCGCTACGCGCACGCAGCACGGCGTTTCGCGATTGAGCGTGATTGGCAATTAGGAAGAGGTCAAAGTCCGCGATGTCCACGCCGAGGTCGGTGAGGTCATTCAAAATGGGTTTTATGTAGTCCGCTTCGAGTTGGCGCAGTTGATATTCGTTCAGCCCGAACTCGCGGTCTTTTGCATAGTAGACGGACTTTTTCTTATCCGTCACGCCCACGCGCTCCTCAAGTTCACGGATGACGAGGTTCTTGTCTTGAATGGCGGTGCGGAACTTCTGCCAGCCACTCATCGCCGCGTCAATGAAGTCGTCCGCCTTGGGGTTGTTCAAGCGTTGCAACGCCTTCTGCCGCGTGTAGTAGCGGTCGGTGTAGGCGTGGATTTCCTTCGCACGCTTCTCCGCGCTCAGTTCAGG
>CAVCAF010000198.1:0-2139 GCA_963600185.1 Azospirillum sp. 51_20
GGTGAATCTGACATAGGAGGAGGGCGAAAGTTCTCCTCTGTCGGGGCGAAGGAATAGAAAAAAGCGAAAGCTTCGGACTACTCCTGAGCCTGCAAACCTTTACTGAAGGCGCCCGAAAGGGCGGATGATGAAAGGAGTCGCGGAGTCCCCAAAGGTGCCGCGACGCGTACGCAGTCTTGCGTATTTGGCTTTGTGCGAAACGACCAAAATCCACAATCTGAAGCCGAATATGTGAGGTGCGCTACGTGGTTAATTCCATGCGGCGTGTCCTCTATTCCGTGTTTCAGAAAGGCGCTTGGTCGTGCCTCGCACAGAACATTGATGTAAAGGCACGCCGTGTTCCTGTTTCGCGCCCGGGTAGGTTGTGTCTTAGTTGAAGTGGTGGTGCGCAGAATTGAAAGGACAAGTAACATGAACATAATGAGGAAGATGGGTCTCTTTGTGGCATCTGTATGGGCAAGTGCCGCGCTATTTGCCGCGGTACCCCTAACAATTAGCGAACTCGCCGTGCAAGAAATTGAGCCGTTTGGGCTCGCAATTGACTACACGCTCTCTGATGTGCAGACGGACGCGGCGGAGTATGCCCCCAAAGTGACGCTGACATTCGCGGACGGCACATCCCGCACAGCACGAACGCTTCTCGGCGACACGAGCGTGGCAGAGGGCAAACACCGTATTTATTGGAATATGGCGGTTGATGGTGTTGAGTCATTCAAGGGTGCGGAATTGTACATCACCTACGAGAAGGCGACATATTGCGTCATCGACCTCTCGGGCGGAATGGACGCAACCTCCTATCCCGTCACCTATCTCGCGACCGAGCCTGAGGGCGGATTCGCCGCGCACGACGAATACAAGACGACGAAGCTTGTCCTGAAGCGCATCGAGGCGGGCGAGTTCGTCATGGGCGACGACCAGACTTCGGAGGATGCGCTGGTGAATCACAAGGTTACGCTAACCAAGCCGTTCTACATGGGGCTCTTCGAGACGACGCAGAAGCAGTATGAACTCGTGATGGGGTCGAATCCGTCGGGTTTCCAGACGGACGGCGCAATGAAACCAGTCGAATGGATGTCCTTCAGGGATCTTCGCGGCGCGACGGATGGCGCGAACTGGCCGATCGACAACAAGGTGGATGCCGACTCCTTCTTTGGTAAACTGAGGGCGAAGACCAGCATCGACTTTGACCTCCCGACAGAGGCGCAATGGGAATACGCCTATCGTGCTGGGACGACGACGAAGTGGAGTTTCGGCGCTGATGATTCCGTTGCTGGCGAATACATGTGGTATGGCCCCAACTCCGATTCCATGACCCACGATGTCGGCACGAAGGAGCCGAACGCATGGGGGCTTTACGATATGCACGGCAATGTGTGGGAGTGGTGCTTGGATCGATTTGACTACGCTCTCTCGTATGGCACAGATCCAGTAGGCTCGGCAGAAGGATCTTGGCGTGTGATTATCGGCGGCAGCTGGACTGACGGGGCGAACCTTTGCACACCATCTTATAGAAATCAGTACGACCCGTTGTATGGCTACAAAACCATAGGTTTTCGCCTCGCCCGGACTTTTGAAGATATGGTGAGCACGCGCGCACAAGGAATGTACGTCAATAACATCTCCGCGAATGTCCTCGTTTCTGGGAGCAAGATCAGCGACACGGTGACATTTGACGGCAATCAAATCGAAGGCGCGGAAGTTTCAATTGAAGTGAACGGCGAAGAAGTCGATTCGTCCAGCGGCTCATATGCCTGGCTGCCGAACAAGGTGGGCGAGAACACGATCGCGTATACGATTGACGGCGTGACATTGACGGTCACTTATGACGCGGTTGAGCGTGCACCTGTGGTGACGGCGGTTGAGGTGCAGAAGGTTGCGCCGTTTGGTCTCGCGATTGATTATACTTATGAGATAATGAATGGCGCGACGGCGACCTATACACCCGTTATTACGGCGACCGCGGCAGATGGCGCGGCAATTTATAAGGCGCAGACTTTGACGGAGCCTCAATCGCTTGGCGTGAACAAGTGCCGCGTTTATTGGAACATGGCAAAGGACGGCATTGAATCGCTTGAAGGCGCGACGATTGCGCTATGGTTACGCGAATCAACGGCAAGTGACGCGTCCGCTTATTGTGTT
>CAVCAF010000199.1:0-2111 GCA_963600185.1 Azospirillum sp. 51_20
AACTCATTCTATAACCAGTCTCTGCAATTGCCTTTCCCCTTTCAATTTCAAACTTGGTGCGCTCTTTAGGGGCGAGCCTATGACTGCCAAATTCAGCCGTCTTGCTCGCTTCATGCATACGGAAAGCCCAAAGAACGGCATTGATGCGACGCTGTTTGACCCCCGCGATGATAAAACGCATCCAAAGGTCTGTATCCATCATGAAATTCTGTTCAACTTTCATACCGCCGGCGCGATTGAAAAGTTTCTTCGTAAAGATTGTCGCAGGACCATATACTGCTACAGGTTGATGTTTTGTCTGCAACCACTTCGGCAAATAATGCGGCCCCCATGCACATTCAATGACCTTCCCATCCTGAGTAAACCGAAAAAAATTGCCCGTAAACCATTCACAATCAGGATGTTTTTCCAATTGTTTGATTATCGCCGCAATAGCCCCTTGGGGCATTACATCATCTGCGTTAAGCCAAGTAAGATATTTGCCTCGTGCATGAGCGAACCCCTTGTTAAAGGCATCGCTCTGCCCTTTATCTTTTTCACTACACCACCAAGCAAGACGCGACTCATATTTCTTAATAACTTCGACGGAGTTATCGTTTGAGCCTCCATCGCAAATGATGAGCTCGAAATCTTGACACGATTGCGACAGAATGGACTGAATTGCTTCTTCTAAGAAGCGTCCGTAATTGTAATTCGCGATAACGATAGAGAGTAGTGGGGTCTTCATTTTTAGTCGTGTAGGTATAATGTTGAAACTGATTCTTCGTGCATAAGTGTGAGTCTCATAAGTCTACATAAAACAGCCCAAGCGACGGATTTGCGTAGCCTCTATTGCCGCAACGAAATTCGAAACCATCTGATTCATCGTGTAATGAGTAGCCGTTTCTTTGGCATTTTTGAATAAGAACGCCAATTTCTTCTCATCGTCTATAATTGACAACACTTTATTCGCCAAATCTTCGGCATCGCCTTCCCTAAAGCAAAGCCCATTTTTGCCATCTTCCATCGCTTCAAACTCAGGGCCATGATGCGCCGCGTTCCCATGTGTAATGACTGGCAAACCATAACTGAACGAATGAAGGATGCCAAGCCCAATGGAACCTGGATAAACGAATGCCGCCGCATTCAAGAACCAGGGCGCCATTACATTTTGATCTCGCGTCCCTGCTATCCATGTTATCCTCTTGTCAACATTAAATTCCGTCGCTAATTTCTGCCAGAATTCTTTCATTGCCCCGTCACCAATCACAACTAAATTGACTCTCGAAAGTCGACTGTATGCCATGGCTTTAATGAATAATTCAAGATGTATCTTTCTCCGTAAGACGCCACAGCATAAGAAATAGGGTCTTCGTCTCAAGACTTCTTCATTCGCTCTTGCATTTTGGATGGCGATTCTTATCGGTTCTTGATCAATTGTATTGCCCGTTGCGAAAACGGATTCTTTTTTAAAGCCGCGCTCTTCAAGATATCTAATACCAGTTTTTGTATAACAAAGAAAAACATCTGACAATTTCTTAGCAACTGCCAAGCGGATTCTAATTCGTCGCTCCGTAGAAGTCGCCGTTCGGTGATGCCCCCACCAGACAACGCCAATGCCACGCAACTTCGCCAGCGCGGCAATCCAAAGGGACGACAGCTGATGGACATCGCCGCAAACGACAACAATATCACCTTTCTTAAGACCTCTCAAGCTAAATCCACATTGCCAACAAAGCGATCCGACCTTTACAAGGCGATGATCATAATCGTATCGAATCGATTCGAGGGGATAGGACTTATCCTGTCCCTCGCCAGGTGAAGCCCAGACCTCAATTCTATCTCCATAGCGTTTACCTAGCCCATTGAAAAGCGCAACGCGATATTCAGGAACAATTGGCTGAAAAATACGAATCTTAAACATTAAGAGCCTCCAGTATTTTGTGAAAGGGCACTCCCCCATCCATGATTTCTCCTGTCGCTGAATACATTGGATGTACCATTAATTCCACATCCTTCCCCGCACTAAGGGCAATTGCAATATTATCATTGTATCCATCAAATTCCTGTGTCGTATTAAAACATCTACGAATCTGTGAGTTCAAGAAATACTTATACACCCTCTTTAAGGC
>CAVCAF010000200.1:0-2075 GCA_963600185.1 Azospirillum sp. 51_20
GTGATAATAGTTATCGTGTTAGTAGTCGCCATTTCTGTGGCGCGGCGTTCCGCGGCGGCGGCGAGGCGTTTCGGGAGCGTGCCGCGCACTTTGGGCTTTAGCGGCTGAGCGGGGCGCCCGAGTTCGGTGTGGGTGTAGCCGTCCGTATAAGTCAGCGTTTTTGTGAGTCGCCCTTCGGCGTTAGTTGAAACGACTGTTTGGACGGCTTTGCCATGCCACGCCACGCGCCCTGTTTCATTGGACATATCGCGTGCGTAGCGTTCCGCCATAAGCGCGAGGAGTTGATCGTTAGTCGGCAGAGCGGCAACGAGGATGAGCGGGGCGAAGAGAGCAAGAATAAGAGTTTTAATCATTTTCATTGTTTGATACCTTTGTTGAGGGGGTTTGCATGGTTTTACCGTTAAGTTCTATTTTGGTTTGAACGGGGATACCGACGGCGAGACCCGCGGCGCGATAGCTGCTATCCTTAAGTGAAGTACCCCAATCGGCGTGTAAGATACCATTTGTTTGGACGGTGGGACCAGGTGTCCAATCGGTGTAAACAACCCAGTTATTAGAGATCGCGCCTTGAAAAACAAAGTTGGTAGGGACAGAAAACGCGGCGAAAGTAGATTGTACGGCGGTCACCCAGTCGGCAGAATTGGTTGAACTCGTGGGGCGATAGTCAAGAAAGAGATTGGCAGAATCGGGCACAATATTGCGCGTAAAGTTGATGTGGACGAAGTTATTTGTCACATACGAGCCATTATCTACGAGATAAGCAAGACCGCCTTCGTAAGTGGGGAAAGTGACACTGCCCGCGCCTTTCGGTACGCCGACGCAGAGGAAGGCGGCGAAGAGGGGCACAAAGACGAGCACGGCGGCAACGCGTCCGCGGCGTGGCAAGTGGCGCACAAGCGAGCGCACCCACACGAAGAGGACGAGCGCGAGTACGAGAGCCGATAAGACGACAAGCCCCCAACCGAGGCAATAAAGGGTGAAGTCCGTTAATTGGGCGTGCGCGTCCGCGGCAACGAGTTCCAAGGTAGACGCGTTGCCCCCGTCAATTGAGTGCCAGGCTGAGTTGCCCCAATGGGCGGCGGCGGCGAAGAGTTGGGGGAAAATAGGCATTTACTCCTCCGTTAGCACCATAAGTTTCTTGTTGTTGATGGTTTCAACGCTGATTGTGTAGGTCACACCGCCGAGGATGACTTTTTGGAGTTTCATCGGCGCGGCGTTGTTGATGTAGATATCGCCGCCTTTTTGATAATAGGCGCGAAAGAAGTACTTAGTGGGCGAGGGGGAAGCCATGGTAATAGTGTTTGTCCAGCCGCCCGAGGAGCCGCTCCAGCTTTCTGTCCATGCGCCATTAGCTTCTGAGGAAGTCTGCCAAAGGATGTTAGTACCGAGTTCCGCCGTACCTTGCATAGTCGGGTGGTCGGTAGAAGTGACAGGGTAAGAGATAGAGACGGTGATAGGATTTGCCGTATTATCAACGGTAATGCCGTCTGGGTCTGCGCCGACAGTGGTCTTATCGCCCTTTACAATCTCAAAGAGGGCGTTGCCTGTATCGTCACTGACGCGGAAAAAGGCATTAGACGCAACGCCTGAAGCTTCGGTTGATAAGCCGTTAGAGGTTAAAACCCATACCGCGCCGCTGGTTGTGATGAACTTTTGATAAGCGAGACCCGCGGAAATCGCGACATGGTCGGAACTTATCCAAGTATAGCCCTCGGGGGCTTCCAGTCCTGTAGTAGAGTCATAGTAGCCCCACGCGCGATCGGCTTTATTGGCGAGGGCAGAAGAGACTTCGTTTGTATAGGTTTGGAAGTCGCTCCGCCAACGGTTCCATTTAGTATTTTCGTTCCAAACGGCAGTATAGGCGGTATTGGTCGCGTCAGGCTTATAATCAAAGGCGGCAGTCGGCAAGCGTGAAAACTCGGTTGAGTCGGTGACGGCTACATTATAGTTGGTGACACTGACGCGGAATCCATCGCCTGACCACCACGAAGCCCAAAGGTCGCCTTCGGCTTTAGGGTAGAAGTTAGAAGTCGCTTCATTTTTTGTATAAACTTCGCTTTTCGCGTAGGTGTCGG
>CAVCAF010000201.1:0-2065 GCA_963600185.1 Azospirillum sp. 51_20
CTTCTTGGCTATCCTTCTTTTTTGCCGCGGGGAAAATAGACAATTTCAACGCTTGAGCATTTTTACTTCAAGCGTTGAAATTTCCAAATCAAGCGTTGAAACGATTCTCTTCAAGCGTCGAAACGATTTACTTCAAGCATCGAAATTTCCAAATCAAGCGTTGAAGCAAAAAGCGTTGAACGCTTGAAGTTAGACTAACCTCCTTCCAAAAGCACCAGAAATCGTCCATTAATACCCTTACTTCACACTCTTAAACATCCCCATTCAGGCAATAGTCAAGAAAACGCCGCGCGCGGCACTTTATCCTAAAGTACAGCAATTTCTTTACTTCTAAGAGATTTACTTTCGCACGAGAGCCATCGAGCCGGCAGAGAGTTCTGGCGCGGCATTTCTAACGCAAAGAACGCAAAGGATTTTACGCAAAGGGACGCTAAGAGTCTTTTATCCACGGATTTACACGGATTGCACAGATTTTATCTCACGCAGAGGCGCAGAGCCCGCAGAGAAAGTTTGGTAGGGCGGGAGATGCGCCGAAGAAGCTTCGCTTCGGAGGGAAGGTTTCCGAAGGCAACGGCGAAGCCGCCCGCAAGGGCCCGCGTTCCTTGCCCGCCGCATGAAATGGGTACCAAATGTTTCGGCATTATTTACCAAATATTGCCAAACCATTGAGTTCCATTCCATCGGAGCGGAATACGGCGGGCAAGGGACTACCCGCCCTACCACCCTACCAGACACCCATTATCCGTGAAAATCAGGGGGATAAACAACGGGGCTTATTTAAAGAAGGCTCGGTTCTTTTTACGGAACCGAGCCTTCTTTATTCTAGTGCGTACGCGACTTTAATCGCCGCGCATAATTCGCGGGGACAGTAGCGTCGCTAGGCGATTTGCGATCTTTTTCATCCGCATAAACCGCCGCGAGTCGCTCCTCGATTGCCTTTTTGAGTTCAGGTATCTCGACCTTCTTGCCGAGGATCTTCAAAATGTCGACTTCTGTCAACTTCTGAACCGCGGCAATTCGGATTTGGAGATTCCTATCCTCGCCCGGCTTAAAGAACAGATAAAAGATATCATCTTGATTACATATCTGTTCCATAGCCGCCAAGCGTTGCGCTAGAGGAGCGTTCGTATTACGAACTCTCTCAAGAAGTTCTTTACCACTTGACAGCACTTCAGACTCTGTGCGCGTAATAGAGGCGGGCGGCAGAGACGGAAACCACCTCTAGCGGAACCATCACCGCGTCCGTTGGCACGCCTACGACAGCCGCCCCATTACTCGCAAGAGTCATTATGCCAGCCCAAGAACAGAGACTAGGTATCTCATTTATTCTCCGCGTCACTTTGTGCACTAGGCTTATCCCAAGGTGCCAAACGGACAATTTGCTCATCCTTACCAATTACATAAGGAATATCCTTAGCGAGGTCAATGGACTTAACCTGCGCGGGGAAGCCTTTGACTTCAGCCTTTATTTCCTTGTAAATGCCAAGCCATTTCGAAGTCTTCGTAATGCGATACATGCACCCGAGTAGCGCATCACTCTTGGCGTTCTCAACGGCATGGTATGTCGCGGAGTCCTTCGCCGCGGAGATTCCACTATCGAATGTAAAGCCAGGCGAGGCATAATTCATGCCATCCGAGGAGCTAAAGAACCAGAACCAGCAAGTTAATTCGCTTTCGGCGTGCACGCGCTCTTTGGCAACATCCCACTCAATATGATAAGGGACTTCGCTAGAATCTTGCATCTTAAGCTGTGCGTCGTTATACCCTCCTTCGCGTGTAACTTGAACGGAAGTGCATCCCGCCCCGACAGCCGCGAGAACCGCGACAAACATTAGTTTCTTCATTTATTTTACCTTTATGTTGCCATTTAATGTGAATATGCCGTAAGCCAATGGCAGAGACTTGGGCGGCATAGTTTTTCGCGCACCCTCACCCGAGAGCACGTAAAAGCAATTTAAATGAGATAATCCCCTGCCCTTTGTATCCACAAAAGGTAAGCGATAAGTGTTAAAGTCGTCTACGTCTAAACTTGAACTTAGACCGTCATTGGGGGGGGGGGGGGGGG
>CAVCAF010000202.1:0-2054 GCA_963600185.1 Azospirillum sp. 51_20
CCCAAGGAGTTCTCGCCGACTTCGGACGCGAGACTTTTGGCTTTGTGATTCTAAAGGGCATTAAAGGCAAGGGAGATGTCCGCGTTGTGTATGGCGAATCGCCCGAGGAAGCGGACGCAGGCTTAGAGGTCGATGTGTGGGAGCGACTTTCTTTAGATGAAGCGAAGGGCGAGACTTATCGCCTGCCTGTGTCGCGTGCGTTCCGCTATATCCGCGTCACGCCGCTTGCGCCCACAATTAAGGTCGCGGCACTTTCAATGGAATATGAATATTTGCCGCTTACCTATAAGGGTTCGTTCCGTTGCAACGACGAAGAAATAAATAAGATATGGGATGTCGCGGCGTATACGCTCCATTTAACTTCGCGCGAGTTTTATTTGGACGGCATAAAGCGTGATCGGTGGGTCTGGAGTGGCGACACGCGTCAAAGCGTGAATATGGCGGCGTATCTCTTCGCGGATAATGCCGTCACGCGGCGGACGCTTTCCCTGTTGGGTGGCAAAGACCCCATTGGTGCGCATATTAACACCATCCTCGATTACACGCTTTTCTGGATTATGAGCGTGGGCGAGTATTATTTTTATTCAGGTGACGCGGACTATCTAAAAGAGATTTGGCCGCGCGTAAAAGCGCAAACCGAATATTGCCTCGCCCAAACGGACGCACAAGGCTTCTTGGTAGACAAACCAGGCGACTGGGTTTTTGTGGACTGGTCACCCGCACCCATGACGCGCAACGGTGGCGCACTCGCGTTTGAACAGATCTTATTTGTAGAGGCACTAAGTGCCGCGGCGCAGACGGCGGGAGTCGCGGGCGACGCGGCTAAAGCTACGGAATATAAACGCCGCGCCGAAGAATTGCGCGCCAAGGTCGTCCCTACTTATTGGAGTGAGGAGGCGCAGGGGCTACTCAGTTTTCGTGATAAACAAGGTCTCGTGAGCGAGCTTACGCGCTACCCGAATATCTTTGGTCTCTTCTGCAATTATTTCTCGCCCGCACAAAAAACCGCCGTCGTGAAGAATGTCCTTGAGAATGACGCGGTGATGAAGATTGTAACGCCGTATATGCGTTATTATGAACTTGAGAGTCTTTGCTTCTTGGGCAAGCAAACGGATGTGACGCGTATCATCAAGGACTATTGGGGCGGTATGTTAAAATTGGGCGTAACAAGCTTCTGGGAGGAGTACGACCCTACAAAGAAGGGATCAGAACATTACGCCATGTATGGACGCCCCTTCGGCAAATCGCTTTGCCACGCTTGGGGCGCAAGCCCAATCTATTTGCTCGGACGCTACTATCTTGGCGTGCGCCCAACCGCACCCGGATTCAACACCTACGAAGTCAAACCTTCTCTTGGCGGCTTAGAATGGCTAGAAGGGAGCGTGCCATCGCCCTTTGGCGCTATCCGTGTAAGAATTAAGGATAATAGCGTTACCGTATCTTCGGACGGAGGCTCTGGACGACTTATCTTGCCGAATGGGAAGACATATGAGATTGCGCCCCATACGCCTTTAACCGTCCCTTTTTACGCACAATAGTCTAGCGAGTCCAGCGTGTCGCGGTGCCATTGACGAAGTGCCGATGAAAATGTATAATATAGGGCGAAATGGCAGATAATAAAGAGAAAAAGCGAGATTGGAGCAAGTTCTTCCAAACACCCGCAGAAGCTTCAGAAACTGCCTTAACTGTGGGGGAGATAAAGCTAGGCATTTTAATGCTTATTATATTCATTATTTGCCTCTTTCTTTAACCTTAAGTCATAGTCTGCAAAGAGTCGACCTCCTTGCAGGTATAAAAATGAGCCAATGGCTTGCGAACAGAACCCCATATCGCTTATTTGTTTTATTCAATTGTCAAAGATCAAAGTAAAGAGGTAAGTTTACCCCTTGTACTGGTTTAGACAGGATTTACAAGATTAACAAGATTTTTGTCTCACGCAGAGTCGCAGAGAGACCGCAGAGAGGGGAATAGCCGTGTAGAGTTGTAGAATTGTAGAAAGTTCTCTATCTCTACATCTCTACATTTCTACACGGCTATAAAAATCTCTGCGGTCT
>CAVCAF010000203.1:0-2014 GCA_963600185.1 Azospirillum sp. 51_20
CCGTTTCGTGAAGTTTGATTCGGACTGGAAGTTTCCGCTCGGCACAAATCACTTAACGGGTGTTTGGATACATTCGTGGGGAGAAGTTGCGCAGGTGGCTAGACCGCGGCAAACTTTTGCTGCGCTCGGTATGGAACTCGCGCTCTTCCCTGAGGAGACAGAGGTTACTTGGGAACGGACACCTTCCAATTCTTATCGCGTCGCTTGGCGGAATGCGTTTCCTGAGAGGCGCAGTCGGGAAGGAGCCTTGGATGCGGCAATTGAACTCTTTCGTAATGGCGACATCGCGATTACGACGAATAACATCACGCGGCACATTTCGCGTGAGTTGCCGTTCGCCTGTGCAGGACGCGGACAAGACGCAGACTGGGTCGCGGCAAATTATCCGAAGGATGTGGAAGCAATTGCCGCGGCGGGCGGCTATATTGCGTGGGTGGAGAAGCGAGTTGAAGAAGATGTTTTCAATGGATATTTTACTTTCACCGTGACATGTGATGCTCCGCCTGAAGCCGTTTGTTTAACGGTAGGGGAACAGTCCGTTATTATCGAGGAGGCGGGCGAGTATGTCTTCCTTCTAGAAAAGGGAAGACGGTACGAGGTTAGCCTTTCGTATGATTTACCAAATGTTAGTTATGAGTATGCGTCCGTAGAGGCTAAGGTGCGGCGGGCTTTGCGAAGCACGGAGGGTGCTTTTTTGCGTGCGAGTGGATCAGTGGGAGGTTATTCTTTTAGTGCGCCCACGGCAAAGCGAAAGGGCTGGATTCTTTGTCTGCCTACGCTAATTATTCAGCCTGATTGCGTTGTGGATCCGTCCTTCCCTGTGGAATTCACGGCTTGCCTAACAGTGCCAGGTGGCGCGGCGGAAAATATTGTTTGGCAAACTGATCGCGGCGTTGTTGAGACTGGCGAAAAGTTTAGTCTTGAAGCAAGTGCGTTTTTTAATCATGTGAATATCCGAGCCTATTATGGTGAAAATATGGTCGCAGGCTCGATTGCTTATGAGAGACCTTATTCGGTCGTTAGTTTATATGCGCCTGATCGCACAATAATCCGTGAAGCGGCATACACGAATACTCCAGAGGTAGTCGTCGCGTCCCAGACTTCGGAAATAAAAGTTAGTGCTTCGTGGGATGTTATTGCGAGCGGCACAATGCGTCTTGAAGGCGAAGGTATAAGCGCGATATATATAGATGGCGTTGCGCAGGCACTCCCTTATGAATGGACAGTGCCCAAAACAGTTGAGGGAGAAAGCCTCGTATTTGGAATTAAGAATGTTGATAGCTTTGATGGTACGCGGCTTAAGTTGACATTCTTGCCCGATGCAGGTTCATCTGAAGTAAGTCGCTCCGCGGCACTTTCGCTTTCGGATGTAAAAGAATATCTTGTAAGCGTAGAAGCAAGAGCAAGGTTCCCAGAAAATAAACATCGCCATATATTTGGACCTCAAGAAGAAGCGAGATTAACGATTTCACCAGCATCGAGTAATGTCAGTTGGCAAAAAGATGGTGATACTCCCAAAAGGGAAAGTGTTTACGACTTTAAAGCATTGGATGAACCTGGTGTGTCTACTATAAAAGTATACGCTGACGGTGCCACATACACTTTAAATATGCAAACTATAGCACCAACACACCATATCCCAGTGCTGTGTTGGGCAATTATTCCCGAAAAAGAAAATATAGGTATTGAACTTCACACGGATCTAAAGCTTATGCCAGATTATGTCTCATTTCATAAACTAAAGATTATGGAAGGATATTGTGAAGCTACAGAGCGGACGGGTGTATTTGCACTTCCAGATACGACTCTTTTACCACATGATGAAAAGGCTGGTGCTTTACAAGAGGTGCCTATTGAAGAGGGTAATTTTGCAGGATCGGATAGAGCAATGTCATCGCTTATAATGTCTCCACCCTGGCGGGCAGGAAGTTATCGCTATAACATAGACGAGTCTTGGTGTTTACAAAAAGGGCTTCAAGCGTGGCATTGGTTTCATAATGAGCCAGCAATATTT